>NZ_JBSVXG010000137.1:0-15979 GCF_054070595.1 Pseudomonas sp. SDO55104_S430
TTCACAGACACTGCAATCAACTCAAAAAACTGTGGGAGCGGGCTTGCCCGCGATGAATGCGACGCGGTGCCTCAGACAGAAACACCATCACGACGCACTTGCGCTTGCCCCTGTTCCAGGTCCAGCTCGTTCAGAAGCTCATTGAACCCACGACGACTGCGTGCCGCCAATTCCGCCTGCTCCTGCTCAGCCTCCATGTCCTGACGCATGGCCTTGTGCAAACCGAACATGAAGAACACCAGCACCACCGAGAAAGGCAGCCCTGCCAGTACCACCATGGTTTGCATGGCCTCGAAGTTACCGGCGAACAGCAGACCGATGGTCACCAGAGTAATCACCACCGACCAGAAAATCCGCAGCCAGTGTGGCGCATCTTCATCGACAGTACCGCCCTTGCACGACAGGTTGGCCATCATCACCGCGCCGGAATCCGCAGGCGTCAGGAACAACACGAAGCCGACGAAAATCGAAACGCCGATCACCACCTTCGACGCCGGGTAATGCTCCAGCAACTGGTAGATCGCCATCGACGGCTGTTCCAGCGCCGTCTTGCCCAACTCAACCGCACCGTGGTTCATCACCAGGTCCAGCGCCGAGTTACCGAAAATCGACAGCCACGCCAGGGTGAAACCCAGCGGAATCAGCAGCACGCCGGCCACCAGTTCACGCACGGTGCGGCCACGGGAAATACGCGCGATGAACATACCCACGAATGGCGCCCAGGAAATCCACCACGCCCAGTAGAACAGAGTCCACAGGCCCAGCCAGCGGTCGGACTTCTCACTGTCGCCTTCGTACACGTACAGATCGAACGTCTTCAGCACCACGCCGTTGAGGTAGTCACCGACGTTCTGCACGAAGCCGTTGAGCAAATGCAGGGTCGGGCCGAACAGCAGCACGAAAATCAGCAGACCGCTGAACAGGATGATGTTGAGGTTGGACAGGCGACGAATGCCGTTTTCCACGCCCGACACAGCGGCGATGGTCGCCACGGTGCTCATCACGATGATCACGATCAAAAGGTTGGTGTTGCTGTGCTCCATGCCGAACAGGTTTTCCAGGCCCGACGACACTTGCAGCGAACCAATCCCCAGGTTGGTCACCAGCCCCAGCAGAGTCACGAACATGCCGAAACCGTCCACCGCGTGACCGGCCGCGCCCTTGACCCAACGCTCGCCCACCAGCGGATACAGCGCCGAACGCAGCGCCAGCGGCTGATTGTGACGGTAGGCAAAGTACGCCACGGCCAGACCGACCAGTGCGTAGATCGCCCAGCCATGCAGGCCCCAATGCAGGAATGTCAGCTGAACCGCCTGACGCGCCGCCAGGTTGCTGCCGGCCACGCCTTCGGGCGGGTTGAAGAAGTGATCCAGGGGCTCGGAAGCTCCAAAGTACAGCAGCGAAATGCCGATACCCGAAGAGAACAGCATCCCCGCCCACGCACCGTAGCTGAAGTCCGGGGTGTCGTCCTTGCTGCCCAGTTTCAGTTTGCCGTAGGACGAGAACGCCAGGCCGATGACGAAGATCAGGTAGGCGGCGATCACCACCATGTAATACCAGCCGAAGCTGCGCGACAGCCAGGCTTGCGCCGTACCGAGCATTCTGCCGGCCTCTTGCGGGGCGATGATCAGAATGGCGGTCAACAACAGAATCAACGCGGTCGAGGTGTAGAACACCCAACCGTTGACCGTCACCTTTTGCGGTGGGGTCTTTATTAGCGAGGCAGAACTCATGGCACAGATGCTCCGGGCAGTGCGAGATGAAGAACGCAAGACAAACGAGTCACTCGACCAATCGGTTAGTGGGCAGCCGACCAGCGGGTGATATAAAGACAGCCGGAAAAAAGCCCGAAGCCTCGAGACGCCGTGGCGTACAGGTTTCGAGCTGATTTGGATGTCGGTTAGCCGCCATTTACACGTAGGAAAAATCTGTAAGGAGCGACGAATTGTCGCGGATCTTATTCTTTGTTGATTGAACGTTCAATCAAAACAAAATAGACTGGCCCACAAGCCGGTAGTCGTTCGACGTCTGCCGCAAGGGCCCAAGGAGATGTGCAAGATGCCCAAGGTCGGTATGCAACCCATCCGCCGCCAGCAATTGATCGAAGCCACTTTGCAGGCTGTCGATCAGGTCGGAATGGGGGACGCCAGCATTGCGCTGATCGCCCGTTTGGCCGGTGTCTCGAACGGCATCATCAGTCACTACTTTCAGGACAAGAATGGCCTGATCGCCGCCACCATGGGGTACCTGATGACTGTGCTGAGCGAGAACGTCACCGCGCGCCGTCAGGCGCTCACAGATGACAGCCCCCGGGCGCATCTGCAGGTGATCATCGAAGGCAACTTCGACGCCAGCCAGGTCAATGGCCCTGCAATGAAAACCTGGCTGGCCTTCTGGGCCACCAGCATGCACCAGCCGTCTTTGCACAGGTTGCAGCGGATTAACGATCACCGTCTGTATTCCAACCTGTGCTGCCAGTTCCGCCGCGTATTGCCGCTCGAGGATGCGCGCAGTGCAGCCCGTGGCCTGGCAGCGTTGATTGACGGCTTGTGGTTGCGCGGTGCGCTGTCGGGAGACGCTTTCGACACCGGACAGGCGCAACAGATCGCTTACGAATACATGGATTTTCAACTGGCCAAGCGGGTGAGTTAGAGCACTACAGAAAGCTCAACCCCTGAACGCGCCAATCACTAAATGCACTTGCGAGGACTTTATGGCCCGTTTCGAACTGCAAAAACTCTACATCGATGGCGCTTACTCCGACGCTGGCAGCGACGCCACTTTCGAAGCCATCAACCCGGCTAACGGCGAAGTCCTCGCAAAAGTACAACGCGCCACCTTCGATGACGTCGAGCGTGCTGTCGTCAGCGCTGAAAAAGGCCAGAAAATCTGGGCCGCCATGACCGCCATGGAGCGTTCGCGCATCCTGCGTCGCGCCGTGGAAATCCTGCGTGAACGCAACGACGAACTGGCTGCCCTGGAAACCCTGGACACCGGCAAGGCCTACTCCGAAACCCGCTACGTCGACATCGTCACCGGCGCCGACGTGCTGGAGTACTACGCAGGCCTGGTGCCGGCCATCGAAGGCGAGCAGATTCCGCTGCGCACCACTTCTTTCGTTTACACCCGTCGCGAGCCGCTGGGCGTCGTGGCCGGTATCGGCGCGTGGAACTACCCGATCCAGATCGCCCTGTGGAAATCCGCACCGGCCCTGGCCGCCGGTAACGCGATGATCTTCAAGCCAAGCGAAGTCACCTCGCTGACCACCCTGAAACTGGCCGAGATCTACACCGAAGCCGGCCTGCCAGACGGTGTGTTCAACGTCCTGACCGGCAGCGGCCGCGAAGTCGGCACCTGGCTGACCGAGCACCCGCGCATCGAGAAAATCTCGTTCACCGGCGGCACCGACACCGGCAAGAAAGTCATGGCCAGCGCCTCGAGCTCTTCGCTCAAGGACGTGACCATGGAACTGGGCGGCAAATCCCCGCTGATCATCTGCGACGACGCCGATCTGGATCGCGCCGCCGACACCGCGATGATGGCCAACTTCTACAGCTCCGGTCAGGTCTGCACCAACGGCACCCGCGTGTTCGTGCCGAGCCACATGAAAGCTGCTTTCGAAGCCAAGATCGCCGAGCGCGTGGCGCGCATCCGCATCGGCAACCCGGAAGACGAAAACACCAACTTCGGCCCGCTGGTCAGCTTCGCCCACATGGAAAGCGTGCTGGGCTACATCGCCAAGGGCAAGGAAGAAGGCGCACGCGTACTGTGCGGCGGCGAGCGTCTGACTGACGGCGACTTCGCCAAGGGCGCCTTCGTGGCACCGACCGTATTCACCGACTGCACCGACGACATGACCATCGTGCGCGAAGAAATCTTCGGCCCGGTGATGGCGATCCTGAGCTACGAAACCGAAGAAGAAGTGATCCGCCGCGCCAACGACACCGACTTCGGTCTGGCCGCCGGTGTGGTCACCAAAGACCTGAACCGCGCCCACCGCATCATCCATCAACTGGAAGCGGGCATCTGCTGGATCAACGCCTGGGGCGAATCCGACGCCAAGATGCCGGTCGGTGGCTACAAGCAGTCGGGCGTGGGCCGTGAGAACGGCATCAGCTCGCTGAACAACTTCACACGCATCAAATCGGTACAGGTCGAGTTGGGCGATTACGTTTCGGTGTTCTAAGCCCCGAGATTTGTATTGCCTGCGAGGGCCTCTTCGCGGGCAAGCCTCGCTCCTACAAGGTCAACGCAAACCCGTAGTAGCGAGGCTCGCTCGCGAACCTGTAGGAGCGAGGCTTGCCCGCGAACCGAGTCATGGTCCGACCTGACCAACTTTCAAAGAGGGTGCATTTTATGTCCCAAGAATTCGATTACATCATCATCGGTGCCGGCTCCGCCGGTAACACCCTGGCGACCCGTCTGACCGAAGACGAAGGCGTCACCGTCCTGCTGCTCGAAGCGGGCGGTCCGGACTACCGCATGGACTTCCGCACGCAGATGCCGGCCGCTTTGGCATTCCCGCTGCAAGGCCGTCGCTACAATTGGGCCTACGAAACCGACGCCGAGCCGCACATGGACGGTCGCCGGATGGAATGCGGTCGCGGCAAGGGTCTGGGTGGTTCCTCGCTGATCAACGGCATGTGCTACATCCGCGGCAACGCCATGGACTACGACGGCTGGGCCAAGCTGCCAGGCCTGGAAGACTGGACCTACCTGGACTGCCTGCCGTATTTCCGCAAGGCGGAAACCCGTGACATCGGCCCGAACGACTACCACGGCGGCGAAGGCCCGGTCAGCGTGACCACGCCAAAGGCTGGCAACAATCCGCTGTTCCACGCCATGGTCGAAGCCGGCGTGCAAGCCGGTTACCCGCGCACCGAAGACCTCAACGGTTACCAGCAGGAAGGCTTCGGCCCGATGGACCGCACCGTGACCCCCAAAGGCCGTCGTGCTTCCACCGCCCGCGGTTACCTGGACGTGGCCAAGAAGCGCTCGACCCTGACCATCGTCACCCACGCCCTGACCGACAAGATCCTGTTCGAAGGCAAGCGTGCGGTCGGCGTGCGTTATCTGGTGGGCGCCGCTGAAGAGCGTGTTGAAGTGAAGGCGCGCAAGGAAGTGCTGGTCTGCTCCGGCGCCATCGCCTCGCCGCAACTGCTGCAACGTTCCGGCGTCGGCCCGGCCAAGCTGCTGCAAAGCCTCGACATTCCGGTGGTCCACGACCTGCCGGGCGTCGGCGAAAACCTGCAGGACCACCTCGAGTTGTACCTGCAATACGCCTGCACACAACCGGTTTCGCTGTACCCGTCGCTGCTCTGGTACAACCAGCCGGCCATCGGTGCCGAATGGCTGTTCAACGGCACCGGCATCGGCGCCAGCAACCAGTTCGAAGCCGGCGGTTTCATCCGCAGCCGTCCGGAATTCGAATGGCCGAACATCCAGTACCACTTCCTGCCGGTGGCGATTAACTACAACGGCAGCAACGGCGTACAGGAGCACGGTTTCCAGGCGCACATGGGCTCCATGCGTTCGCCTAGCCGTGGCCGGATCCAGGTCAAGTCTAAGGACCCGCGCCAGCACCCGAGCATTCTGTTCAACTACATGGCCACCGAGCAGGACTGGCAGGAATTCCGCGACGGCATCCGCCTGACCCGTGAAATCATGCAGCAGCCGGCACTGGACGCCTTCCGTGGTCGCGAGATCAGCCCGGGTATCGAAGTGCAAACCGATGAGCAGCTGGACAAGTTCATCCGCGAGCACGCCGAAACCGCGTTCCACCCGTCCTGCTCCTGCAAGATGGGCACCGACGAGATGGCGGTGGTCGACGGCCAGGGTCGTGTGCATGGCATGCAAGGCCTGCGCGTGGTCGATGCCTCGATCATGCCGATCATCACCACCGGCAACCTGAACGCACCGACCATCATGATGGCCGAGAAAATCGCCGACAAAATCCGCGGTCGCCAGCCACTGCCGCGCAGCAAGGCCGCCTACTACGTGGCCGGTGATGCGCCGGTGAAGGGCAAGGCGATGCGGGAAGTCAGCCAGCCGGCTTAAGACCGCGTCGTCCCCAATCGCGGGCAAGCCCGCTCCCACAGGGTTTTCGGTTGGAACACATATTTGTGATTTAACCGAGATCCTGTGGGAGCGGGCTTGCCCGCGATGAGGCCCTCACAAACACCACACCTCTACCGATCCAACCTTGATCCCTCCCCCCTCGCAGGCCTAATCTAGCGCCACGCAACCGTTTCACCCCCTCCTCCAGCAACACCGCTGCACCGTCACTCCATCACAAGGAGGTTCCCGAATGTTCGATTTCCATCCCCAGCTCAAGCAGCGCTTCGCTGCCTTGCGCACGGGCGCCGAGTTCTTTTCCCTGCGTTATGTACGTGAGTCCGGGCAGTACCTGTCGGTGCGCAAGAACGTCGCCGAACCGCCGAGCCTGCGCCGTGACGAAGGCGCGATGCTGACTGTGCGGGTCAATGGCGTCGAAGCCTATGCCGCCACCAACGACCTGTCGCAGCATGGCCTGCAAGCGGCCCTCGAACGCGCCGAACAGCAGGCGCGCCAGCTCAAGCCCCACGCTCTGCTGGACCTGCACGACCAGACCGTTTCCGGCGAGCGCGCCGATTATTTCTCGCCGAACCTCGATCAGCCCTTCCCGTCCCTGAACGAATGCTATGAACTGCTCGGCGCAGAATCCGCCGCCGTGCCCAAGGACGATCGTCTGGTGAACTGGCAGGTGAGCATCGGCATCACCCACGTCGAGCAGATCTACCTCAACAGCGCCGGCGCCGAGTTGCGCCAGGCACAGCGTTTCGTCTATCCGGGCCTGGACGTCACCGCCTACGACGGCAACGACAGCCAGACCCGCAGCCTGGGCCGCGAGAACTTCGGCCAGCAGGGCGGCGCCGATGTCATCAGTCGCTGCGGACTGGTCGGCGCCGGCCCGAAAGTCGCCGATCAGGCTCTGCAACTGCTGCTCGCGCCGAACACCCCGCAAGGCCCGCGCGACCTGCTGCTGATGCCCGACCAGATGATGCTGCAGATCCATGAATCCATCGGCCACCCACTGGAACTGGACCGCATCCTGGGCGACGAACGCAATTACGCCGGCACCAGCTTCGTCAAGGCCGAAGACTTCGGTCACCTGCAATACGGCTCCAAATTGCTCAACGTGACCTTCGACCCGGACATTCCCGAACAGCTCGCCAGCTACGGCCATGACGACGACGGCACCGCCGCGAGCAAGCAATTCCTGATCCGCGAAGGCCTGTTGCTGCGCCCGCTGGGCGGTGCGCTGTCGCAGTTCCGCGCAGGCCTTGCCGGTGTCGCCAACAGCCGCGCCTGCAGCTGGAACCGTCCGCCGATCGACCGCATGGCCAACCTCAACATCGAGCCCGGCGATCAGCCGCTGGAACGCCTGATCGGCAACATCGAACACGGCATCCTGATGAGCACCAACCGCTCCTGGTCCATCGACGATGCGCGCAACAAGTTCCAGTTCGGTTGCGAATGGGGCCAGCTGATCGAAAACGGCGAACTCAAAGGCGTGGTGAAAAACCCGAATTACCGGGGCGTTTCCGCGCAGTTCTGGAAGAGCCTCAGCGCCGTCGGCGATGCCAACACCTTCCAGGTCCTGGGCACGCCGAACTGCGGCAAGGGCGAACCCAACCAGGTGATCCGCGTCGGGCATGCGTCGCCCGCCTGCGTGTTCAGCAACGTTGATGTGTTTGGAGGAGACGCCTGATGACTACTCACGCGAGCACCTCGAAAAACCAGGGCGAATCGTTCAAGGCGCTGGTCAACGGCCTGCGCGAGGCCCTGCACGAGCCGGAACAGTTCACCTTGAGCTACGCCGCCGAGTCCTCGGCCTTCGTGCGTTTCAACCACGCCAAGGTGCGTCAGGCCGGGCAGGTGCAGCAGGCGAGCATCGTTCTGAAACTGATCCATGACGGTCGCCACGCCGACCTCGACATCACCCTGTCCGGCGATCCGCAGGTTGATCAGCAGCGTCTGGCAGAAGGCCTGCAACAGCTGCGCGACACCCTGCCGTTGCTGCCGCAGGATCCGTATCTGTTGCTCAACCACAACGGCTGGCACAGCAGCAATGTGCAGGAGCATCCGTTGCCGGACACCGAGCAGGTGGTCGCCGAAATCACTCGCGCCGCCGAAGGTCTGGATCTGGTCGGTTTTTACGCGGCCGGGCCCATCAGCCGTGGTTTCGCCAGTTCCGCAGGGGCGTTTGGCTGGCATCAGGCCAACAGTTTTAACTTCGATTTCAGCCTGTTCCACGAAAACGGCCAGGCGGTGAAAGCCAGCTTTGCCGGCCATGACTGGAACAGCGAGGCGTTCGCCAAACGCTTCCAGCAGGCCCGCGAGCAGCTGGAATTTCTTGGGCGGCCATTGCGTACGCTGGCGCCGGGTCAGTACCGCGCTTACCTGGCGCCGGCAGCGCTGGAAGAGATCATGGGCATGCTGTGCTGGGGCGGGTTTTCGGCGCAGTCGATCGCCAGCAAAAGCAGTCCGCTGCAGAAGCTGTATGGCGGTGATCAGAGCTTCAGTCCGCTGGTTTCGCTGGACGAGAAAGTCAGTGGCTCGTTGAGTCCGGCGTTCTCCGAAGAGGGTTATCCGCGCAGCGATCTGCGGTTGATCGTCGAGGGCAAGGCCGAGGCACAGCTGGTCGGTTCGCGCAGCGCCGCTGAATACGGTCTGACCGCCAATGGCGCCAGCGCCGGCGAATGGCCCAGCGCCCTGAACATGCAGGCCGGGGCCCTGGCGGAGGCGGATATCCTCAAGCAACTGGGTACGGGCCTGTACATCAGCAACCTGTGGTACCTGAATTTCTCCGACCAGCCGGCAGCCCGTCTTACCGGCATGACCCGCTTCGCGACCTTCTGGGTCGAGAACGGTGAAATACAGGCACCGGTCAGCACCATGCGTTTCGACGACAGCGCCTTCAGCCTGCTCGGCTCGCAGCTCGAAGCCTTGACCCAGGAGCGCGAGATGCTGCTGTCGGCCAGCACCTACAGCCAGCGTGCGACAGCATCGGCGCTTCTGCCGGGGGCGTTGGTCAGCAAGCTGACTTTGACCTTGTAAACACAGAACCTGTGGGAGCGGGCTTGCCCGCGAAGAGGCCGGCAAATTCAACATTGATGTTGACTGGTACACCGCCATCGCGGGCAAGCCCGCTCCCACAGGTTTCCGGTTACCCGACCATTCACAAGAGGTCCCATGCCCAACCGCCTGCCTCTAGACGCCGTCACCGCCCGCTGGGTGCCGTGGGTCGTCGCCATTGCGTTTTTCATGCAGTCCCTCGACGGGACGATTCTCAACACCGCGTTGCCGGCCATGGCTGCGGATCTGGCCGAAGATCCGCTGCGCATGCAGGGCGTGATCATCGCCTACATGCTCACCGTCGCCCTGCTGATCCCGGCTTCCGGTTGGGTGGCCGATCGATTCGGCACCAAGAAAATCTTCTTCAGTGCCATCCTGCTGTTCAGCATCGGCTCGCTGCTCTGCGCTCTGTCCGACAGCCTGACGCTGCTGATCGGCGCCCGGGTCGTGCAAGGTCTGGGCGGTGCGCTGATGCTGCCGGTCGGACGGCTGGTGGTACTGCGTGCCTACCCGCGCTCGGAGCTGGTGCGGATCATGGGCTTCATTACCATCCCCGGCCTGCTCGGCCCGCTGATCGGCCCGACCATGGGCGGTTGGATGGTGGAATACCTGACGTGGCACTGGATCTTCCTGATCAACCTGCCGGTGGGCGTGATCGGTTGCTACGCGGTGTGGAAATTCATCCCGGACCTGCGCGGCTCCGAGCGCACCCGCTTCGATAGCCTGGGCTTTGTGCTGTTCGGTGCGGCGATGATCCTGATCACCATCGCCATGGAGGGCCTGGGCGAATTGCACCTGCCGCACCTGCGGGTGATGTTGCTGCTGTTCGGCGGCATGGCCTGTCTGGCAGCGTACTGGCTGCGCGCCGGGCACATCGAAAATCCGTTGTTCTCGCCGTCGCTGTTCAAGACCCGGACTTTCGCCGTGGGCATTCTCGGCAACCTGTTCGCTCGCCTGGGCAGCGGCGCCCTACCGTTCCTCGTGCCGTTGCTGCTGCAGGTGGCGCTGGGCTACTCGCCGTCCCAGGCGGGGATGAGCATGCTGCCGCTGGCCGCCGCAGCGATGGTCGCCAAGTGGGTGGCGCGGCCGATGATCGAACGCCTGGGCTACCGCATTGTGCTGACCGGCAACACCCTGGCGCTGGGGATCATGCTGGCGAGCATGGGCCTGGTCAGCGAGCAGACGCCCTACTGGCTGCTGCTGTGCCTGCTGGCGATCCTGGGGGCGATCAACTCCCTGCAGTTCACCGCGATGAACACCGTGACCCTGATCGACCTCGACGACGCCAGCGCCAGCAGCGGCAACAGCCTGCTGTCGGTGGTCGCGCAGCTGTCTTTGAGTCTTGGCGTTGCTTGTGCCGGTGCGCTGCTCGGTGGATTTACCGCCGAGGTTGGCAATGACGGGGTAGAGACGGTGCTGGGCGCGTTCCAGCTGACGTTCGTCACGGTCGGCATCATGGCGATGCTGGCGGCGACGATTTTTTCCCAGCTTTCACCGAAAGACGGACGACGAGTAGTCAGCCACGAGCACGACATAGGCCACTAACCCCTACATAACTATTCGTCCGGAAACATCAGGCGAATGGCCATCGGACTGGTACACTGCGCGACATTTTGTTTTGCAGGCCAGTCCCGTGACCACCATCGCCACCGAATTCAATACTCTGCCATTGTCCGCCGCCATGCTGGCTAACCTCGATTCTCTCGGTTATTCCCAGATGACGCCGATCCAGGCGCAGAGCTTGCCGGTGATCCTCAAGGGGATGGACCTGATCGCCCAGGCCAAGACCGGCAGCGGCAAGACCGCAGCCTTCGGCATCGGCCTGCTGAACCCGATCAACCCGCGCTACTTCGGTTGCCAGGCGCTGATCCTGTGCCCGACCCGTGAGCTGGCCGACCAGGTCGCCAAGGAAATCCGCCGTCTGGCCCGCGCCGAAGACAACATCAAGGTCCTGACCCTGTGTGGTGGCGTGTCCCTCGGCCCGCAGATCGCTTCGCTGGAGCACGGCGCGCACATCATCGTCGGCACTCCTGGGCGCATTCAGCAGCACCTGCGCAAGGGCTCGCTGGTGCTTCACGGCCTGAACACCCTGATCCTCGACGAAGCTGACCGCATGCTCGACATGGGTTTCTACGATTCGATCGAAGAAATCATCATGCAGGCCCCGGAACGTCGCCAGACCCTGCTGTTCTCCGCCACTTACCCGGTGGGCATCAAGCAACTGGCCTCGAAGTTCATGCGCAACCCGCAGCAGGTCAAGGCCGAGGCGTTCCACGACGACTCGCAGATCGAACAGCGTTTCTACGAAATTTCCCCGGAAGAACGCATGAGCGCGGTGACCAAGGTGCTGGGCCACTTCCGTCCGGCGTCCTGCGTGGCGTTCTGCTTCACCAAGCAGCAGGTCCAGGAAACCGTCGATCACCTGACCGCCAAGGGCATTTCCGCCGTCGGCCTGCACGGCGACCTGGAACAGCGTGACCGCGATCAGGTCCTGGCCATGTTCGCCAACCGCAGCACCTCGGTGCTGGTGGCCACCGACGTGGCAGCCCGCGGCCTGGACATCGATTCCCTGGACATGGTGATCAACGTCGAACTGGCCCGCGATTCGGAAATCCACATCCACCGCGTCGGCCGTACCGGTCGCGCTGGTGAGAAAGGCCTGGCGATCAGCCTGGTTGCGCCGTCCGAAGCGCAGCGTGCGCAGGCGATCGAAGAGCTGCAGAAGACGCCGTTGACCTGGGATCAGGTGGACAACCTCAAGTCCCAGGGCGGCGGTCCGCTGCTGCCGCAGATGAGCACCCTGTGCATCGCCGCCGGTCGCAAGGACAAGGTACGTCCGGGCGACATCCTCGGCGCCCTGACCGGTGACGCCGGCATCCCGGGCGCGCAGGTCGGCAAGATCGCGATCTTCGACTTCCAGGCCTACGTGGCCGTGGAACGCGGCGTCGCCAAACAGGCGCTGCAGCGCCTGAACGACGGCAAGATCAAGGGCCGGTCGTTGCGCGTGCGTATCCTGTAACAGATCTTCTACCCGACGAAGATCCCTTGTGGGAGCGAGCCTGCTCGCGATGGCGGAGTGTCAAACAACACATGTATCGAATGTGTTGTCCCCATCGCGAGCAGGCTCGCTCCCACAGTTGGTTATGTATTGATTGATCAGAGGACACCGTTTTGCGCTCTACCGAAGTCGTGATCATTGGCGCTGGCGCCGCAGGGTTGATGTGTGCACTGACTGCCGCCGGCCGTGGGCGCAAGGTGCTGTTGCTCGACCATGCCAACAAGGCCGGCAAGAAAATCCTGATGTCGGGCGGTGGGCGCTGCAATTTCACCAACATGTACACCGAGCCTGGCAATTTCCTCTCGCAGAACGAGCACTTCTGCAAATCCGCTCTGGCGCGCTACACCCAGTGGGATTTCATCGGTCTGGTGGCCAAACACGGCGTGCCTTACCACGAGAAGAAACTCGGCCAGCTGTTTTGCGATAACAAATCCAGCGACATCCTCGAAATGCTCCTGACCGAGTGCGATCAGGCCGGCGTCAGCCTGCACCTGGACACCTCGATCCAGACCATCGAGAAGCTCGAACAGGGTTATCTGCTGGACACCACCCTCGGTCAGGTCACCTGCCAGTCGCTGGTGATCGCCACCGGCGGCCTGTCGATCCCGACCCTGGGCGCCACCGGTTTCGGCTATCAGGTGGCCAAACAATTCGGCCACGAACTGCTGCCGACCCGCGCCGGCCTCGTGCCGTTCACCATCACCGATCAGCTCAAGGCGCTGTGCAGCGAGTTGTCCGGCACCTCGGTGGATTGCCTGGTCAGCTGCAACGACCAGAGTTTCCGCGAGAACATCCTCTTCACCCACCGCGGCCTCAGCGGTCCGGCGATCCTGCAGATTTCTTCGTTCTGGGAATCGGGCGATACGGTCGAGATCAACCTGATGCCCGACCACGACGTACCGAGCTGGCTACAACAGCAACAGGCCGAACGTCCCAACAGCGAACTGAAAACCCTGCTCGGGGAAATCTTCACCAAGAAGATGGCCAATTTGCTGGCGGACAACTGGTTCGTCTCCAAACCGATGAAGCAATACACCCACGCGGAAATCGCCGAGATCGCCGAGAAACTGGCGAGCTGGAAAATCGTGCCCGCCGGCACCGAAGGCTACCGCACCGCCGAAGTGACGCTGGGTGGCGTGGACACCAATGAAGTGTCGTCCAAAACCATGGAATCCCTGAAAAGCCCCGGCCTGTACTTCATCGGCGAAGTGCTGGACGTGACCGGCCACCTGGGCGGCTTCAACTTCCAGTGGGCCTGGGCCTCGGGCTACGCCGCCGCGCAATACGTCTGACACCCCACTCACCATGTGAATGCAATCCCTGTGGGAGCTGGCTTGCCAGCGATAGCGGTCTGACAGACAACAGAAATGTTGCATGTACTGGCCTCATCGCTGGCAAGCCAGCTCCCACAGGTTTTTATGCCAGCCTGAAAATTTGAGGCGGGCGCGAAGTCTCAAAGGAACAGTTTTTGCTGCCCGATGTGATCGTCGCCATTGCATCGGCGTCATTACTGGCTCAATTTAGCGGCATCGCCTCGGAAGGCCTTCGCATTTCATGTCATCGACTTCGTTTCGTCAGTCTCTGCGGCGTCTGTGGGCGCTGGACAAGTTCAGCTACAGCGTGCGGGTGTTCATCGCCCTGACCGGCACCATGGCACTGTGTTGGTATCAGGATGAAATGGGGCTGCTGATCCCGTTGTTCCTGGGGATTATCGCCAGCGCCCTGGCCGAGACCGACGACAGCTGGCAAGGCCGCCTCAATGCGCTGGCCGTGACCCTGGTCTGTTTCGCCGTCGCCGCGCTGTCGGTGGAACTGCTGTTCCCCTACCCGATCGTCTTCATCATCGCCTTCGCCCTCGCCAGCTTCTGCCTGACGATGCTCGGCGCCTTGGGCGAACGCTATGGCGCGATTGCTTCGGCGACGCTGATTCTGTCGGTGTACACCATGATCGGCGTAGACCAGCGCGGCGGCGCGGTGATCGACGTCTGGCACGAACCGCTGCTGCTGGTGGCCGGTGCGGCCTGGTACGGGGCGCTTTCGGTGCTGTGGCAGGCGCTGTTTTCCAACCAGCCGGTGCAGCAGAGCCTTGCGCGGCTGTTTCGCGAGCTGGGTTACTACCTGAAGCTGAAGTCGTCGCTGTTCGAGCCGATCCGTCAGTTGGATGTGGAAGAGCGGCGACTGGAACTGGCCAAGCAGAATGGTCGCGTGGTCGCCGCACTGAATGCCGCCAAGGAAATCATCCTGCACCGGGTCGGCAACGGTCGCCCGGGCTCGAAACTCAGTCGCTACCTGAAGCTGTATTTCCTCGCCCAGGATATCCACGAACGCGCCAGCTCTTCGCACTACCCTTACAACGCCCTGGCCGAGGCGTTTTTCCACAGCGACGTGCTGTTCCGCTGCCAGCGCCTGCTGCGCCAGCAGGGCAAGGCCTGCCGGGCGCTGGCCGAATCGATCCAGATGCGCCAGCCCTTCATCTATGACGCCAGCTTCGCCGAAGCCCTGGCCGACCTGCATGCCTCCCTCGAACACCTGCGCGTCCAGAGCAACCCCGCCTGGCGCGGATTGCTGCGTTCGCTGCGGGCGCTGTCGGCGAACCTCGCCACCCTCGACCGCCTGCTGAGCGACGCAAGCAACCCCGACGCCCTGGCCGACGCCACCGACAGCAGCCTGCTCGACCGTTCGCCACGCAACCTTCGGGATGTCTGGGTACGCTTGCGCACGCAACTGACACCGACCTCGTTGCTGTTTCGCCATGCCCTGCGATTGCCCCTGGCGCTGAGCATCGGCTACGCGATGGTGCATTTGATCCACCCGTCCCAGGGTTACTGGATCATTCTCACCACGCTGTTCGTCTGCCAGCCCAACTACGGCGCGACGCGACGCAAACTCGGCCAGCGGATCATCGGCACCGCCTTCGGCCTGACTCTGGCCTGGGCGCTGTTCGACCTGTTTCCCAACCCGCTGATCCAGTCGTGCATCGCGATTGTCGCCGGCGTGGTGTTCTTCATCAGCCGAACCACTCGCTACACCCTGGCGACGGCGGCGATCACCCTGATGGTGCTGTTCTGCTTCAACCAGGTGGGCGACGGTTATGGGCTGTTCCTGCCACGGCTGTTCGATACCTTGCTCGGCAGCCTGATCGCGGGGCTGGCGGTGTTCCTGTTCCTGCCGGACTGGCAGGGCCGCAGCCTGAACAAGGTGCTGTCCAACACCCTGACCTGCAACAGCGTTTACCTGCGCCAGATCATGCAGCAATACGCCGCCGGCAAAAGCGACGACCTGGCCTACCGCCTGGCTCGACGCAACGCGCACAACGCCGACGCGGCGCTGTCGACCACCCTGGCCAACATGCTGATGGAGCCGGGGCATTTCCGTAAGGACGCGGAACTGGGCTTTCGTTTTCTGGTGCTGTCACACACGCTGCTCAGCTATTTGTCAGGCCTTGGCGCACACCGGGAAACCCGGTTGCCCGCCGAGGTGCGCGAGCACCTGATCGAAGGCGCCGGGGTGAAACTGGCGGCCAGCATCGACGAAATCGCCCAAGGGCTGGTGAGCAAATCGGCGATTGCGATTCAGAGCGACGAGGAGGAAGCGCTGGCCAATGAGCTTGAGCAGATGCCCGATGAGATCGATGAGGGACAGCGGTTGGTGCAGACACAACTGGCGCTGATCTGCCGGCAGCTGGGGCCGCTGCGGACGTTGGCGGCGCATTTGATCAAGGACACCAGCCGGGATTGAGATGTTTGGTGTCCAGACCGGCCTCTTCGCGGGCAAGCCTCGCTCCTACAGAGAATCACCACGCCC
>NZ_JBSVXG010000138.1:0-15754 GCF_054070595.1 Pseudomonas sp. SDO55104_S430
GGGGTGTCTGAATGCCCGTGTCATCGTTGGCCTCCATCGCGAGCAAGCTCGGCTCCTACAGGGCAGGGGTAGGGGATTGGGTTTCAGGCCTCCCAGCCAGCCTCACTCACGGCTGTTTGTACGAGCGGATGCAACTCCGCCCCCTTATGTTCCGTCTGCCACGCCAGCAACTCCTTGCGCATCCCCGGCGTCCAGTACATCTGTATGTGATTCCTCACACCGAGCACTGCCTGCTGCTGGTCCGGCTCGTTGGCAAAGTACTGGGCAATCTGGTTCGCCATCTTGATCAAATTGTCCGTGCTCATCGACGTACCTCCGCTTTATCGCCCCGTGCCTGACGGCGATCCTTCAGCAAACGGTCCTGTTCATCACTAAACGCTTGATAACGTTTCTGCCACTCGGAAGGGTGATAAACGCGGCTGACCTCCACGGCCGTAACCTTATATTCCGGACAGTTGGTCGCCCAGTCGGAGTTATCGGTGGTGATCACGTTGGCCCCCGATTCCGGGAAGTGGAAGGTGGTGTACACCACGCCCGGAGCCACCCGTTCGGTCACCCGCGCACGCAACACGGTCTGGCCGCTGCGGCTGCCGATGCCGACCCAATCGCCTTCGTTGATGCCTCGGCTCTCGGCGTCGGTCGGGTGGATTTCCAGGCGGTCCTCGTCATGCCAGGCGACGTTCTCGGTACGTCGTGTCTGCGCACCGACGTTGTACTGGCTGAGGATGCGCCCGGTGGTCAGCAGCAGTGGATAACGGCTGTTGACCTTCTCTTCGGTGGGCACATAACCGGTGAGCATGAACCGCCCCTTGCCGCGCACGAACTCTTCGATGTGCATGGTCGGCGTGCCGTCCGGCGCCTGGGCGTTGCACGGCCATTGCAGGCTGCCGTGGCGCTCCAGCTCTTCATAGCTGACGTTGGTGAAGGTCGGCGTCAGGCGGGCGATTTCGTCCATGATTTCCGATGGATGCTTGTAGTCCATCCGATAGCCCAAGGCATTGGCCAGGGCCACGGTGCCTTCCCAGTCGGCCTTGCCGCCCAGTGGCTCCATCACCTTGCGCACCCGCGAGATACGGCGCTCGGCGTTGGTGAAGGTGCCGTCTTTCTCCAGGAACGAACTGCCCGGCAGGAACACGTGGGCGAACTTGGCGGTTTCGTTGAGGAAGATGTCCTGCACCACCACGCATTCCATGGCCGACAGGGCCGCGGTCACGTGCTGGGTGTTCGGGTCGCTCTGGGCGATGTCCTCGCCCTGGCAGTACAGGCCCTTGAAGCTGCCGGCCAGCGCCGACTCGAACATGTTGGGAATACGCAGGCCCGGATCGGGTTGCAGGGTGACGTTCCACGCCTGCTCGAATTCGGTGCGCACCGCCACGTTGGAAATGTGCCGGTAGCCAGGCAACTCGTGGGGGAACGATCCCATGTCGCACGAACCCTGCACGTTGTTCTGCCCACGCAACGGGTTCACGCCCACGCCTTCGCGGCCGATGTTGCCGGTGGCCATGGCGAGGTTGGCGATGCCCATCACCGAAGTACTGCCCTGGCTGTGTTCGGTCACGCCCAGGCCGTAGTAGATCGCCGCGTTGCCGCCGGTGGCGTAGAGGCGGGCTGCAGCGCGGATGTCGGCAGCCGGTACACCGCAGATCGGGCTGATGGCTTCCGGCGAGTTTTCCGCACGGCTGACAAACTCGCTCCAGCGGGCGAAATCACTGCCCTCGCAGCGGGCATCGATAAACGCCTGGTCTTGCAGGCCTTCAGTGATGATCGTGTGAGCCAAGGCGTTGAGCATTGCGACGTTGGTGCCCGGGCGCAGCGCCAGATGCACCTCGGCGCGGGCATGTACCGTGTCCACCAGGTCGATACGTCGTGGGTCGATGACGATCAAGCGCGCGCCTTCACGCAGTCGGCGTTTGAGCTGCGAAGCGAACACCGGGTGGGCATCGCTCGGGTTGGCGCCCATCACCAGCACCACGTCGGCCTGCATCACCGAGTCGAAGCTCTGGGTGCCGGCGGACTCGCCCAGGGTTTGTTTCAGGCCATAACCGGTCGGCGAGTGGCAGACCCGCGCGCAGGTGTCGACGTTGTTGTTGCCGAACGCTGCGCGTACCAGTTTCTGTACCAGATAGGTTTCTTCATTGGTGCAGCGGCTGGAGGTGATGCCGCCGATGGAATCGCGACCGTATTTCTGTTGCAAACGACGCATTTCACTGGCGGCGTAGTTCACCGCTTCATCCCAGCTGACTTCCTGCCACGGATCGCTGATGTTCTTGCGGATCATCGGTTTGGTGATGCGATCCGGGTGAGTGGCGTAGCCCCAGGCAAAACGCCCTTTGACGCAGGAGTGGCCGTGGTTGGCCTGGCCGTTCTTGTCCGGAACCATGCGCACCAGTTGGTCGCCCTTCATCTCGGCGCGGAACGAACAGCCCACACCGCAATAGGCGCAGGTGGTGATCACGGCGCGCTCAGGCTGACCGAGCTCGACCACGCTTTTTTCCATCAGCGTCGCGGTCGGGCAGGCCTGCACACAGGCGCCGCAAGACACGCATTCGGAATCAAGGAAATCCTCGCCACCAGCCGCCGAAATCCGCGACTCGAAACCACGCCCGGTGACAGTCAGGGCAAAGGTGCCCTGGGTTTCTTCACAGGCGCGCACGCAGCGGTTGCAGACGATGCATTTGCTCGGGTCGTAATCGAAATACGGGTTGGAGGTGTCCTTCACATCCTTCAGATGGTTCTCGCCTTCGTAGCCGTAGCGCACCTCGCGCAGGCCGACCTGGCCCGCCACGGTTTGCAGCTCGCAGTTACCGTTGGCCGAGCAGGTCAGGCAGTCCAGCGGGTGATCGGAGATGTACAGCTCCATGACGTTGCGGCGCAGGGTCGCCAGCTTCGGCGTCTGGGTGTGCACGGTCATGCCTTCGGTGACAGGCGTGGTGCAGGACGCGGGATAACCGCGCATGCCGTCGATCTCCACCAGGCACATGCGGCACGAGCCGAAGGCTTCCAGGCTGTCGGTGGCGCAAAGCTTGGGAATGGTAGTGCCCATCAGCGCAGCGGCGCGCATCACCGAAGTACCTTCGGGCACTGTGATGCTGCGACCGTCGATGTTCAGGGTGATCTGCACATCGCTCTCGCGAGCGGGTGTGCCGAGATCCATATCGGTTTTCGGATCGAATACAGTGATCATTGCTCGGCCTCCGAGGCTTGCAGGCCGAAGTCGGCGGGGAAGTACTTGAGGGCGCTGGCGACCGGATAAGAAGTCATGCCGCCCAACGCGCACAGCGAACCGTATTGCAGGGTGTCGCACAGATCCTTGAGGATGATCGCCTGCTCGTCGCGACCGCTCTGGTCCGGTGCTGCGAGCAGACGGTCGATCACCTCGACGCCGCGGGTCGAGCCGATCCGGCAAGGGGTGCATTTGCCACAAGATTCTTCGGCGCAGAACTGCAACGCAAAGCGCGCCATGTGCGCCATATCGAGGCTGTCATCCGCGACCACCACGCCACCGTGACCGAGCATCGCACCCATGGCAGCGAAGGCTTCGTAATCCAAAGGCGTATCGAATTGCGACGGCGGCACCCAGGTGCCCAGCGGGCCGCCCACTTGTGCAGCCTTAAGCGGTCGACCACTGGCGGTGCCTCCGCCGTAACCATCCACCAGCTCGCGCAGAGTCAGGCCAAACGCCCGCTCCACCAGCCCGCCATGACGAATATTGCCCGCCAGTTGGAACGGCATCGTGCCCAGGGAACGGCCCATGCCGTAATCGCGATAGAACTGCGCACCCTTGGCCAGAATCAGCGGCACCGAGGCCAGCGTCAGCACGTTGTGCACCAGCGTCGGCAAGCCGAACAAACCTTTGAGCGCCGGAATCGGCGGCTTGGCACGAACCAGCCCGCGCTTGCCTTCCAGCGAGTCCAGCAGCGCGGTTTCTTCACCGCAGATGTACGCACCGGCACCGACGCGCACTTCCAGATCGAACGCCTGCCCGCTGCCGCCGACATTCGCGCCCAAGTAACCGGCCTCACGCGCGAGGTTCAGCGCCTGGCGCAAGGTGGCCACGGCATCCGGGTATTCCGAGCGCACATAGATATAGCCGAAGGTGGCGCCGGTGCAGAGACCGGCAATGGCCATGCCTTCGATCAGCAGGAAAGGGTCGCCTTCCATCAGCATGCGGTCGGCGAAGGTGCCGGAGTCGCCTTCGTCGGCGTTGCACACGATGTACTTCTGCACAGCCTCAGCGCTACGCACCGTGCGCCACTTGATCCCGGCAGGGAAGGCCGCGCCGCCACGGCCACGCAGGCCCGAATCGAAAACAGCGGTCGCAGTCTGCTCGCCGCCAATGGCAACAGCCCGACTCAAACCCTCGAAACCGCCATGAGCTCGGTAATCGTCCAGGGACAGCGGCCGGGTAATGCCGGCGCGGGCGAACAGCAGGCGTTGTTGAGTCTTGAGATAAGGCAACTCTTCCACCAGGCCCAAGGCCAGTGGATGGCTGGAGGAGGGGGCTTGCAGCGCCTCGAGCACGGACGGCACGTCGGCCGCCGTCAGCGGACCGAAGCCGATCCGGCCTTGCGGGCTGTCCACTTCCAGAAGCGGTTCCAGCCAGTACAGGCCACGGGAACTGGTGCGCTGCAGCTCCAGCGGCAAATTGCGTTCTTTGGCCTGAGTGATCAGCGCCGTGGACACCTCATCGGCGCCAACCGCACGGGCCAGCGAATCGGTCGACAGATAAAGAGTCGGCATCACGCGTCCTCCCGGCAAGTATCGAGCAGGGCATCCAGACGTTCGGCACTGAGCCGCGCATGCACCCGGCCATCGAGCTCCAGCGCCGGCGAACAGGCGCAAGCGCCCAGGCAATACACCGGCCGCAAACTGATGCTGCCATCGGTGCTGCTGCCGTGGTCATCCAGTTGCAGACGATCGCGCAACTGCGCCGCCAACTGCTCGGCCCCGCGGCTCTTGCACGACTCGGCGCGGCACAAGCGCAGAATATGGCGGGCCGGCGGCGCGGTACGGAAGTCATGGTAGAAGCTGATCACCCCGCGAACCTCGGCCTGACTCTGGTTCAGCGCATGGGCAATCTCGGGGACGGCGGCATCGGGGATAAAGCCGATGCGCTCCTGAATATCATGAAGAATCGGCAACAGCGCGCCGGGAGTGCCCTTATGGCGCTCCAGCAGAGTGTCGACCACAGACAGGTGCAAACTCTCATCAGGCATTCAGCAATCCTCACGGTCACGGACAAACCCTATGGTTGTCGGTTGTCCGAAAGTGTCGGCTGCGGCATTCACACCACGTCACGGTATCGTGGCTTCGGCCGGTGGCCAGGGCACCCTTGGCGGGCATCTTGTTGTGCCCGGCACGGTCTTCGCCGTGCCTCGTAAAGGGCATTAAGGCAGCTTGCCACGGCGCTTTTTCTATACCAGCACAAAAGCGACGTGTTCGGTTCTGCCTACGACTATCCATTGAGTCTAGATGAGCGTGGTGCGGGGGATATGCTCAACGACGCAATGCCCGGGAAGGGCTTGTCGATGGGGGATATATAACTAGGGTTGTGTGTCAGAAAAAAGCATCAGATTTGGGGGTAAAACCGGGGATCAGAAACGTTAATACACCCCGGGATGCGACGAGGGCCTGCTTTCGTGCTTTAACTTTTGGAATGCCTCTCCGAGCGGAACGTCGCGAGTGACATGGAACAGCTATGGAATTTTGGAGACTCAGGCCTAGCAGTTCTGGTAGTGGGCAACGATTGAAAAAAATACGATGCTGGTCATAAGCATCGTTTAGAGAATCGACAATGCCAACGTCATTTCGTGTAATCCCGTTGTGTCGATATCACTACGACCCACTGGATCGCTTGGTCGAGAGCAAATCTCTCAGTCAATCCGCTATTCAGCGTTTCTACTGCAAAACCCGCTTGGCCACCGAAATCCATGACACGGGCCAGCACATTTTCTTCCAATTTGATGAACAGCTTTTGGCGCAACAAAAGCACTCAGATTCCAGTGTTGGAACCAGTCTGCTGGTAACTGATCAGCAGCGATCGGTGCTTGTCGCCATCGACAAGACACGACCTCATGCATTTGCCTATACACCCTATGGTTACCGTCACGCGGAAAGCAGTTTGCTTGGCCTGCTCGGATACAACGGCGAACGACCGGACGTGACGACTGGGCACTATCATTTGGGCAATGGCTACCGGCAGTTCAATCCGATTTTGATGCGCTTTAATCGTCCGGACAGTTTGAGCCCGTTCGGAAAAGGCGGGTTGAATGCTTACGGATATTGCGCAGGCAATCCCCCTAATCGAATCGATCCCTCGGGGCGGGTAAGTCTCATTGCAATGAAGGCTTATTTACTTGGAACAGTGGCCAAACCCTATAAGCCCTTACACATAAAGATCCAGCAAGAATTTGGCGAAATGCTGATGCCCTTGCACCGGCCTCAACCTCCCTTGACAGCCACCGAGATGGTTGCAAGAAGAAGGCGGTCCGCGCCATCACTCATTCAGTTTGATAACAACCAAAATCCCAATTTTGCAGACACCTTGATTGGAATGCATGGCTCCGATGTCAAAAATCACAATAGCCTGATTTTTGGCCTCGATCTCGATCGGCAAGGGCGGAATCCCCGCGCCACAGAAGGTGCCGGGCTGTATACCAGCCCGTTCAAGAAAACCGCGGCGAGGTACTCAAGGCAAAGGGAGGGCGGCGTTTTGGGGGTTTATACAAGAAATGCTGATGCGTTGAAGCGGGGTAGAGATATTGACTTCAGTGCAATCGAAAGTAGTGATACGCCAAATGATGTTCAAGTGATCATAAGAGCCAATGCGTTCAGTCGAGTGCATGTAAAACGCTTGGATGTACGGGACCGAGTCATATTTCCACGGTCTCATGAAGCGCCATTTTGATGTTCTGGTTTACGCTAAGTGATCGGCGGCTTGATGCCTCTATGGGGCCTGCAATATCGAGCGAAATCCGCTATGAAGTCAGGCTCAAGCCGTTCATTTCATTAACAAGGAAAGCCAGATGATTGATTTCAACAACAAAGGATTCTTCAAACTCAAGCAAAACGACGAATACGCCGAACGCGTGTCCGCCTTGCTGATCGACGGCGAACACGTCATCGATGCCTACAAATCCATGCGCGACGGCGTGGTCTTTACCAACAAACGCATCATCTCGGTCAACGTCCAGGGCATCACCGGCAGCAAGAAAGACTTCACCTCATTGCCGTACAAAAACATCGTGGCGTACTCGGTGGAAACCTCAGGCACCTTCGACCTGGATTCCGAGCTGGAGATTTACTTCTCATCGCTTGGGAAAGTGAAATTCGAATTCACCGGCAAGACGTCGATGGTGGAAGTGTCGAAGCTGATATCTCAGCATTTGCTTTGATCTGACCGGCTGCCCGACTGACGAGCGCCCATAAAAGCCCCGAAACCCCGGGGCTAGCCCTGATGCCTGTCAGTTAAGCCAAACGCAGGCCCCGCCAGCCACTACACACCTCGCAAACACCCTAAAACCGCAACCCCACATTCACCATCCCGGCCGCCGCACCCAACACCACAAACTCAGCCGCCACCGGCCCCCAATGGGCACCAAACGACGGAATGATCACCGGCGCGACCCCAAAATGATTCAGCGGAATCTTGTCGTCGTACTCACCCTTGTAACCCTCGATCAAACCACCGCTCAGCTTCACGTAAACCGGATACTGCTCATCCTCCCAGACCTTGCCCAGGTAGGCGTAATAAGAGCGCTGATAAAACGAATTCTTGAACGTCGCCGCGCCCCACAGCAAACCATCGCCGTAGATACGCTCCACGCCGACCAATTCCTGATGGTTGTTGTGTTCGGGGTCGTGGGTCCAGTGTTTGGTGTAGGCACTGGTCTGCACGTACCAGTAACCGTCCTGACCCTTATCGTCCGCCGCAAACACCGCGAGGCTGACGGCAAAACACATGATGCCGGTGAGCGGCGCCCTGATCATCTGCGGTCCCTCGTCGAATGGTCATTTGACCTTAGATTCGTATGGGGGAAACGCCAGTGATGGGGACCGATGGCCGATGTTGTGCACACATTCACAACACGGGGGAGCAACAGTGATCTGAAAGCCCCGATTCACTCGGGGCTAACCTCACTGCGATACAACGACTATTCCTCAGCCTGCGCCTCAGCCCGTTTCGGTGTCGGCACAGCCGTCCGATCCCGCGTCAACACCTTCACCGCATCATCGACCAGCGCCTTACTCATCGCCGTCAAATAATGCGCCGCCCAGGCGTGATAATCCGTGTCCCTGATAAAAGCCGAGTCCTTGGTCAGCGCCTTGGCAAGAAACAGAAAATCGGAAGCCATGCTCAACGCATCACCGAGCGGGACGTCGCGAGTGACATGGAACAACGGTTGATCCGCGCAATAGATCGCGGGTGTCAGGCCGATGGTTTTGAGTTCGGGTTGTTCGGTCATTGGCCACCTCCGGTGAGGGAGAGGCAATGGGGGAGGGGGTTACGCGATTGGGGATTGCGTAGAGGGAAAGGCCAGGTTTTGTACGGATTTCTAGTGCACATGATCTAACTCCTTGATTACCGGAGCTGCCACGAGCCTTCTCACGGGCTTGGGTGACAGCCGTGCGTGGGGTGAGAAACCGGCAATCAAGGAAACCGGTAGACCCGAAGGTCTCCCACGCACAGCCGCCATAAAGCCTTATCGCGGACGAAAAAAAACGCCACGACAGGTTTTGGGGCGCTTTGCGCCTTGATTGTTTCGGGCTCTCACACCCGGTCGCTGAATTGGCAGCGACGGGTGAAAGAGTATCCTGCGAATCTCGTTGCTGCAACCTCAGAAACTATTGGTACCAATTAGCGTCAATGCAGAAATAAAAGATTGATTTGTCAGTACACAATCGAAGGCAACCAACATCCTGCTATATCGTTATTTGACATTTAGAATATGTAGGATGTTTGAAGGTGAGTTCTATCTAGCATCTCGATCACGAAGTATGTTGTGAATCTCTTCCAGGGCGTTATTTTGCCTTTGTTCGAATTCGTTTGGTTTTTCATACATGTTAAGTGAAGAGAATCCCAATATTAACCCTGCGACACCTATGAGAAGGGAAAATACATCCATTTTTCCGTGCAGCCAGAACCAAAAAGCAGCAAAAGCAAGTGCTAATGCTGAAAAAGCCCAAATTGGGATGAATCTTCTGAATTTAGCAGTTTTTTCCTTGTTAAGGTTACGACGCCTGTGTTTTTCTTCTTCAATTAGTTCTTCGTTGCTGCAGTGTATAAGAAGTTTATACGATGGCGAGTTGTCGTTAATCGTAAGGTCGCCGTGAATATTGATGTCTCTTCCTGATTTTATGTCTTTCATGTTCTGTATCGTTTGGTTTTAAGTTTGTTGATGGGGGGGTTAATTGCCAAAGCATTTAGTGCAGAAGATGTCTAACTGACGTGGGGTTTCAGCGGCCGTTTCAGAGGGAGGGTCATCCGTTTCCACAGTTAAGGCGACTTAGTCATCATGGAGCTATTAAATTGTTTGTGAGAAAGCTTGTCGTTAATTGATTTTTGAAAGTGGCGGATTGGCTTAAAAAGGAAAGCTAAGGTAAATCTGCCATTTTTTTATATGTATTTTCTCTTGATGATTGTTGGGACAATATCTGAGTAGCAAAATGACTTGTTTACGGTAATTATCAAGGAAAATATCTGGTCTTCAATTTCGTAAAACTCGTTTCTAGGTTGGTGCGTCAGGACGATTCCGATATTTTTAAGACATTGAATAATGCGCTCTTGATGCGGGCGATACCGAAACGATCCATCTACTACTTTTTCAGATTGGGAATTGGACTTTTTTATCTCGTCATTAATTAAATTGACTAATAATACGTAATCGGGCGATACAGTTGTTAGTCCGGATCTTGACTTGAAGAATATTGCGTTGTACCAAAGGAAGGTGTCGATGGATGACGCCGAAAGCCGATCTCTCTTTGAGATCTCGTTGCTCAAATAACTTTGGAATATAGAAAAGTGCGAGATGTGGTTGCTTAGTGCGGTTGCGCCAACGCTATTCAAATAACTTAAAAGCGCAACTATAATGCCGCCTACGGTAGCTAAAGCCACTAAAAGGTTCAATGTTTCTTTAAGTATAAGCAAGGGTTGGCTGTAAACTTTCAATGTGTCTTTTACGCAAGCATTTGTAAAACAAAACTCTTTAGAGAATACTGCTTCAGAGAAGCCGGTTTTAATGAAGATAACAAGGCTGACTGAGAAACCACAAAAAGCCACAGTGCCAAGGGTGAAAATTAATGCCCCTAATGTAGGGTAGGTTCTTAGACTCTGATTGAGTTTTTTAATCATAGTTAGGCCTAAGTGGCTGTATTCTTCTTCTTAATTCTTTTGTAACGCAAGGGAAGGACCGCTTTAAGATGTTTAACCGTTCGTGTGCTGTATAGAATCGACGGTTGTACCAGTATGTGTCCTTTTTTGTTGAATAGTCTTTCTCGAGTCTGGAAACTATTTTCTTGGCGCGTTCTATATCTTTTTTTGAGGGTAGCGGATATACCTTTAGTAAGCGCGCTATCAAGCTTTCGTGCTTCTCGTGGTTTACGCGACTAAGTTTGTTCACGCGTCCCATACATCGATTAAAATCGTGCCGATAAGCATGGGTCGTTCTGTAGCCACGTTCAGAGGCTAAAGTCTCTATATTCTTTACAGCTGTCCGTATTCGAGCTACTTCGTCTGATGGAAGGCGCGGCTGTTTAAATGCTATGCGGAGCCCGTGTACTGTTAGCGGTTCGCTTGAAGTGTATTGAATCTTCGTCTTTTTTTGATTTAGAGGAAGTTCTTTTTGTGAAAGCATTCCTTTTACTAAGTCTAAGGCGTAGCTAAAGTCATAGTTTGATATTTTTGAAGAAATTGTTATGTCGTCGACGAGTCGTGTATAGACAAGGTTTTTTCGTTGCAGCTTTTCAACTACATATCCTTCCACATCATATAGCACTAGACTTGCTAAGTAGCTAGAAGTTAGTGCTCCCTGCACAATATGATCATTCATGCAGCATATTTTGCTTAAGGTTTCCGATACTTCAGGGCCGAATTTGAGGAAATTTAGGAATATGTCATGTACAAAAATTCTGTGAATATTGTCAAAGAAATCTTTTATGTCGACTTTCAAGATGCTTTTTGCGCCGCAATGCTTTGCTGCGCACGACACATAGTCCTTGTTTATCCATTCTTCATTTTCGTTGGATTGATTAGGGATTGAGCCGTATAGATGGTCAGGCCACCGTATAATATTTGCGTTTGAAAAAATTCTTTTATTAAGGCGACGCTGAATTTTACGAATGCGAAAATCAGGATTGAATATTTTTCTTAAACTGCCATCACTTTTTTCTACCGAGGACGATTGATATTTTTCATCTTCCGGTAGGTTTTTCGCAAAGACTAGCTCTTGCATTGTGATGTCTAATGCTCGGCATAGGTTTTCCTCGCTTGCAATAGACTCAGTTGAAATTTTTTTAGGGTTTAAGGCGATCAATAGCTAAATTCCGTTTTAAAAATAGATTTAGCCAACCCATACGCTAGGGTTCAGTGAAGGATGTTGCATTCATCGACCTAGATCTCTGGCAGCTGCCATCCTTCACATGGCTAAATCTACCGTTCCAAGCTCCTCCGGGTTAGGAGGGGGCGGAGGTGCGGGGCTCCCTCCGGACATGTCTACAAATATGCAATCTTGTAAACGCTCCATTTAAAGAGCAAAACCAGGATCATTGAGTGTCGACTGCTGCATGTAAGCGGTACGCTTATGCGAGCACGATCCTATACTTTTTGATGTGGGAAAGCAACTGGCCACTATTGGCGGCAAAAACTTCATTAAAAACAATGGGCTAGCAGGTAGGGTGCGCCGTACTTTGCGAGCGTACTACGCTTGTGGTTATGGATTGATGCCGTTTTTTGCATTCAAGTATTCTTCCGCAGCTTGAAGGGCCTGCACCGCCTCTCGTTCTTGGTCACTACCAACCAGAACGCTTAAAAGAATATTGATGATGTGCTCCATTCCTAGCGTTTCTACTGTTTTTGGGGAAATGATGCTGTACATCAGGCTTTCGGATGAGGCGGGGGCGATTTTTTTCGAGGTAATAAGCTCGCTATCCATACATTATCCTGGCGTATCAAAAAATTTGTTTTGGTCTATTCGCTAGTAAGGCATCGAGGCTGAGCGAGATTTGTCAATCCGGATCAGATCCTATCATTTGATTTAAAGGATGCGAGTAAAAAGTACTCTTGAGCAAAAAATGATCGATTGCTGGAAGTGGCATAGAGCGCGCCAGCTATTGGAATGTCCTAGAAAATGAGGGTTTCTCATTGAATATCTTTCAAATAGTCCTTTAGCGCATTCAACGGGGCACTAAGCTGCTCCATAACCTGAATCCCAGCAAACTCCCCCACCAACCTCCCCAACTCCCGCCCCAACGGCTTATCCACACCCCCAACCGCCTCCAACGCCAACCCCACGCACTCACCCACCTTCACCTGAATCCCCTCAACATCCCCACGCCGCACCAGCAGCTCAAACACATCCCGCTGGTAATCACCCATCACCAGGTCATCACGCAAAATCGGGCTTTGGTCTTCGGTTTCGTAGGCGAGTTTGAGGGAGTAGAGGGCGACGGTTTCCAGGTGTAATTCCATGGGGGGAATCCTTGTGAAAGGGTCGAGCTGGGGTGAAGTGTGGAAAGAGAAAAGCGATCGCCAGCAAGCTGGCTCCTACAGAGGGTGGTGGCGTGCAGGGGCTTTTTTGGGGGCGAAAAAAAAGGCCTTGCTAAGCAAGACCTTTCTTAAACTTGGTGCCCCGAGGGAGACTCGAACTCCCTCAAAAACATCATAAGACCCAGCAATGCCGCGAGTTTAAAGGCTTTCAGTGGCTTTGGGTAGAAATTTTGGGTAGAATTTTGGGTAGAAATGACTAGCGAAGGCTTTTGCTATGACCGATTTTTTAGTCCTGAAATCCGGCACCTACTACGTCCGTCTGGACGTTCCAGAAGACGCACGGGAAGCCTTTTCCGGGCGTAAGGTTTTGACTAAAAGCCTCAAAACTGGCAATCGTTCGGAAGCCCATATTTTCAAACTACGATGGTTGCAGCAGTGGAAAACCGAAATCGAAAAAGCCCGTAGGGGTGAAATCGGCAATTTCCGTGATGATGTTCTTCAAATAGTTGAAAAGCATCAAAGGGCCATAAACCAAGATAAAATTAAGGGGAAACCCGCAAACAATGAAACAAAAATGGGTTTTGAAGTAATCCAATATACACAAGATAAGAAGTTAAGCATCGACCTTGTTAATGAAGCAATTGATATTGCAGCAGGTCGTTCGGACTACTCACCAAAAACCCCATTTTTCAAAAGTCGCCTTGATGGTTTCTATAACTATGAATTAAATCAACGAAAAGTAGACTTGAATACAGTTGATAGACATATAAAGAGAATTAAAGCACTTGATGCCTTTTTGAAAGCTGAGGACTTATTGCTGGATTATGAGGCAGTTGCTTCATTCTTGATTTCAAAAAATCTGGAATCGAAGACAAAGAAACAATATTTGTTTTCGTTTAATGCCTTCTATAATTTCTTGATTAAAAAAGAACCACCATTCAAAGAACGTTATCCAATCAATCCTTTCAAAAGTCATGAATTGAGCCAAGTTAGACGTGGAACACTCAAAAAAGATGAAAGACGTGCTTTTACGGCGGAAGAGGTTGAAACCTTGCATAGTAAAGCAGTTGAAAAAGGAAAGCGTCAATTAGCCGATTTGATTAAGATAGCGGCCTATACGGGAGCACGCATTGAAGAAATATGCCGTTTAAAAACATCGTCAGTTGTTAAAGAGGATGGTGTGGATTGTTTTCATATTACAGAAGGTAAAACACAAGCATCCGTTCGTTTTGTGCCAATTCATCCGGTTCTCATGGAAACGGTCAAACGGCTTGTTAGTTCATCGGACGATGGGTATTTGTTGAAGACAAGCAAAGGTGGGAAGTATGAAACCAAATCGAAAGGTTTAGGTAATCAATTTTCAATCTTCAAGACAGATTTAGGTTTTGATAAAAAATGTGTTTTCCATAGCATTCGCAAAACTGTAATCACTACATTAGAGCGTGCTGATGTTAAGAACCTTGTCATCATTTCGTTGGTTGGCCACAAAGCTGATGGACTGCTAAGAATGACTTTCGATAGATATTCGGAAGGCCCAACCCCAGCATCTAAAATGGATGCTGTTAAACACCTACAATATAAATTCTCAGTATAATTTTTTATTGTTGTCATCATTCATGAGGCTACCTAATTAGGTGGCCTTTTTAATGCCTGCTATACGTTGCTATACACTTTCATTCTTTGTTATCTGGCTTATTGAAAGCTATACAACTTGAAAACATTTTAATATATGTTAACTTGATATTAGTAGTTCGAAAACATTACAGGCGAGCAATGTAAATGTATAGCAAGTTCACTTCGTTCACTTACTAACATTTACGCTCGATTTTTCGCACTACGTTTGAAAAATGTATAGCAATCAATATGGAGGATTGTATGAGTGATAAAGAAAGAAAAAGTAATCAGTTAAATTTTAGACTTCCAAAAGATGATATTCAGCTACTCGAAACACAAAGAGCAGCATTAAAGATGACACAGGTAAAATTTATTTCCCATATTATAAATAATGGAATAAATGAAGTCATAGAAGTATGTAGTCCAAAGTTAAGAGAGGATATAGTCACCATTGAAAAAATATTCAGTCAGATTGGCAATAACCTTAATCAAATAGCAGCAGCGTTGAATTCAGGGAAGCAACCAAACCAAGACATTTTAGATGTTCTGAGCAAATTAGATAAGAACATGGGCGTATTGACAAATAGACTTGAAAGTTTGAAAAAGGAGAAAATAACAATCAAAGGCGATATATGATAAGGAAAAGATTGAGCACCCAGAAAAGCAGGTCAGGAGTATATAAGGCTTCTAAATACTTTCACAAAGATGAGGGATGTGTATTGTTCGAAAGCAACATCTACACACCTATGAACTCATCCAAAAGACAAATTGCGAATGCTATTGCAACATCCATCGAAAATGATGTTGCTGTTAGAACAAAGGGCAGAAAGCAATCAGTTAGAAGTCAGCACGATATGGTCAGCTTTCATACCAATGATAACGTTACCCCTGAACAAGCGAAGCAGATAGTAAAAGAACTCTATGAACAAACGCACAACCTTTCAAATAGAAAGTATGCGTTGGGTATTCACATTGATACAGATGAGGTTCATGTTCATATTGTGTGGGCTTTAAAAGATTTTAATGGCAAGTGTTACAACGTCAGCAATGACTACCGTGTTATTGAAAGAGAATGTGAAAAGCTTGAACAAAAATACAATCTAATAGTTCCCGAAAATCGAATTTCAAGAGACATGGATGAACTCGACAAAATAAAAGAGCTAACACTGCAAGATAAGAAAGACATTATCAACAAGAAATACAAAGACAAGCATCCATCAACAAAAGAAAGAATGCTTGACGTTCGTGGCGTTATTTCTAACAAGAAACAAATGAAAGACGCTTTGAGTGATTTCCTTAACAATGCTTCCAGCCCATCCGACTTCATCAACCAGATAACCGAGAATGGTTTCAATGTCATTCACAATGGCAAATCATCTTTCTCCATTCAACATGAAGACCAGATATTCAAAGCATCCGAGCTTGGCCTATCTTACA
>NZ_JBSVXG010000139.1:0-15737 GCF_054070595.1 Pseudomonas sp. SDO55104_S430
TCAGCCCCACAGATGTTGCCTGACACACCGCTTTCGCGAGCAAGCCCGCTCCCACCGGGTAAGCATTCACAGATCTAATTTTTCTGCCGAGATGGATTTTCAACGATGGACCTGACCCCACGTGAAAAAGACAAGCTGCTGATCTTCACCGCAGGCCTCGTGGCCGAGCGGCGTCTGGCTCGCGGTTTGAAGCTCAATTACCCGGAGGCCATGGCCTATATTTCCGCGGCGCTCCTCGAAGGTGCCCGCGACGGCCAGACCGTGGCCGAGCTGATGCACTTCGGCACCACACTGCTGAGCCGTGAACAAGTCATGGAGGGCATCCCGGAAATGATCCCGGAGATTCAGGTCGAAGCCACCTTTCCCGACGGCACCAAACTGGTCACCGTCCATCAACCGATTGCCTGAGACATCATCATGACCTACACCATCCGCGATGCCGTAGCAGCCGATCTGCCGGCCCTGCGCGACATCTACAACGACGCCGTGCTCAACACCACCGCGATCTGGAACGAACAACCCGTGGACCTCGGCAACCGCCAGACCTGGTTCGACGCCCGGCAGGCCCAGGCCTATCCGATCCTGGTGATCGTCGATGCTGAAAACACCGTGCTGGGTTACGCCTCCTTCGGCGACTGGCGGCCGTTCGAGGGCTTTCGCCACACGGTCGAGCACTCGGTCTACGTGCGCAGCGACCAGCGTGGCAACGGCCTGGGCCCCAAGCTGATGGACGTGTTGATCGAACGCGCCAAAGGCTGCGCCAAGCACGTGATGGTTGCGGCCATCGAGAGCGGCAACGCCGCGTCCATTCGCCTGCACGAGCGTATAGGTTTCATTACCACCGGGCAGATGCCGCAGGTCGGTATCAAGTTCGGTCGCTGGCTGGACCTGACCTTCATGCAACTGACCCTCAATCCTGGCGCCGAGCCTCCCGTCGCCGGCAAGGAGTGACACCCGATGAACCCCGCCCAACTGCGACGCGTCAACGTTGAAAGCTTTGCGCACTATCGTCAGGGTCTGATCGACCTGCTGCTCAATGCCGTTGGCTACGGCGCCAGCGTCGGCTTCATGGCCGATCTGGACGCCAATCAGGCCCATGCGTATTTCGATGAGGTTCAGGACAACCTGAAGAAGGGCAATGTGTTGCTGTGGGTGGTGGTCAAGGACGAACAGGTGCAGGCCAGCGTGCAACTGACCCTGTGCCAGAAAGCCAACGGCCTGAACCGCGCCGAAGTGCAGAAACTGCTGGTGCGCGAGGAAGCGCGGCGGCGGGGTCTGGGTCAGCAGTTGATGACCGCGCTGGAACAGGCGGCGTTGCAGCACAAGCGCGGCATGCTCTTTCTCGACACCGAGGCCGGCTCGCCTGCGGAAGATTTCTACAAGGCTTTGGGCTATACCCGCGCTGGTGAAATCCCCGATTACGCCTGCGACCCCAGCGGGCGCTACAAGCCCACGGCGCTGTATTACAAGATTCTCCAGGGGGCCCATTGATGATTCCCGGTGAATTGCAGATCCAGCCCGGCGAGATCGAACTCAACGCCGGCCGCCGCACGATCAGCCTGACGGTGGCCAACAGCGGCGACCGACCGATTCAGGTCGGTTCGCACTATCACTTTTTCGAAACCAATGACGCCCTCACCTTCGACCGCGCGGCCAGCCGTGGCATGCGCCTGAACATCCCCGCCGGCACCGCGGTGCGTTTCGAGCCGGGGCAGAGTCGGGAGGTGGACCTGGTGGACCTGGCCGGGCATCGGCGGGTGTTCGGGTTTGCCGGGCGGGTCATGGGGGACCTTTAGGTTTTGCGTTGTCAGTACCGGCCAATCGCGAGCAGGCTCGCTCCCACAAGGGATCGCGTTCCCCTGTAGGAGCTTCCGAGCGCAGCGAGGCTGCGATAGCTCGCAACGCGAGCGGTTTCGAATTCAATTGAATCCCAAGGCAAGCGAATGAAAATCTCAAGACAAGCCTACGCCGACATGTTCGGCCCCACCGTCGGTGACAAGGTCCGCCTTGCCGATACCGAGCTGTGGATCGAAGTGGAAAAGGACTTCACCACCTACGGCGAAGAAGTGAAATTCGGTGGCGGCAAGGTCATTCGTGACGGTCAGGGCCAGAGCCAGTTGCTCGCCGCCGAAGTGGTCGACACCCTGATCACCAACGCGCTGATCATCGACCACTGGGGCATCGTCAAGGCGGATGTCGGCCTCAAGGACGGGCGCATCCAGGCCATCGGCAAGGCCGGCAACCCGGACATCCAGCCCAACGTCGACATCGCCATCGGCGCCAGCACCGAAGTGATCGCCGGCGAAGGCATGATCCTCACCGCCGGCGGCATCGACACGCACATCCACTTCATCTGCCCGCAGCAGATCGAAGAAGCGCTGATGAGCGGCGTCACCACCATGATCGGCGGCGGCACCGGGCCGGCCACCGGCACCAACGCCACCACCTGCACGTCCGGGCCGTGGCACCTGGCGCGGATGCTCCAGGCGGCGGACGCTTTCCCGATGAACATCGGCCTCACCGGCAAGGGCAACGCCAGCCTGCCGGAGCCGTTGATCGAACAGGTCAAGGCCGGCGCCATTGGCCTGAAACTGCACGAAGACTGGGGCACCACCCCGGCGAGCATCGACAACTGCCTGAGTGTCGCCGACGATTACGACGTGCAGGTGGCGATCCACACCGACACCCTCAACGAGTCCGGCTTCGTCGAAACCACCCTCGGCGCGTTCAAGGGCCGCACCATCCACACCTATCACACTGAAGGCGCGGGCGGCGGTCATGCGCCGGACATCATCAAGGCCTGCGGTTTCCCAAACGTGCTGCCGAGCTCCACCAACCCGACCCGGCCGTTCACCCGCAACACCATCGACGAACACCTGGACATGCTGATGGTCTGCCATCACCTGGACCCGAGCATCGCCGAAGACGTGGCCTTCGCCGAAAGCCGCATCCGCCGCGAGACGATTGCCGCCGAAGACATCCTTCACGATCTGGGCGCATTCTCGATGATCAGCTCCGACAGCCAGGCCATGGGCCGGGTCGGTGAGGTGATCACCCGCACCTGGCAGACCGCCGACAAGATGAAAAAACAGCGCGGCCCGCTGCCGGGCGACGGCCCGGGCAACGACAACTTCCGCGCCAAGCGCTACATCGCCAAGTACACCATCAACCCGGCGATCACCCACGGCATCAGCCATGAGGTGGGCTCGGTAGAAGTGGGGAAATGGGCGGATCTGGTGCTGTGGCGTCCGGCGTTTTTCGGGGTCAAGCCGACGCTGATTCTCAAGGGCGGAGCCATTGCGGCCAGTCTGATGGGCGATGCCAACGCGTCGATTCCGACGCCGCAGCCGGTGCATTACCGACCGATGTTCGCAAGCTACGGCGGCTCGCTGCACGCCACCAGCCTGACCTTCATCAGTCAGGCGGCGCAGGCGGCAGGCCTTCCCGAGGCGCTGGGCCTGAAGAAGAAAATCGCCGTGGTCAAGGGATGCCGCGATGTGCAGAAAACCGATCTGATCCACAACGATTATCTGCCGAGTGTCGATGTCGATCCGCAGACCTATCAGGTCAAGGCAGATGGGGTGTTGCTGTGGTGTGAGCCGGCGGAAACATTGCCGATGGCGCAACGGTATTTTCTGTTCTGATACCTGCGAAGGCTAACCTCTGTAGGAGCGAGCTTGCTCGCGATGGACGTCAACGATAACGCGGGCTGACTGTTTTCCCGCGGTGTCTGTGCCTCCATCGCGAGCAAGCTCGCTCCTACAGGGGATCGGCGTAACTTAGGTGGTTTGGAGTTTGGTGCGCTTGATGATTTCCCCCGTCACCCTGGCAATCAACGCATTCTCCTTCGCCCCGATGTCAGCCATCTCGGCGTAGTAATCCGCGTCGCTCATGACCTCGCCCGGCTTGACCTCGTTCTGCGGTTTGTCCAGCAGCTTCGCCAATCGCTTGATCTCGGCGCGCCAGTGAATCTTCTGCACGCCTGAATCATTGTCCAGCCAGGCTCTTTGCGCCGCCTGCAAGTCCAGCAGTCGCTCGCCCCTGGCCCGCAGTTCGCTGATCTCCGGCGCATAGGCCCGGCGGATGAACTCCACCCAGAAAGGCTGTTCAAGCAACCGCTCCTGCAACAGCGGTCCCAGCTCCTTGCCCAGAACCCGGGTATACGCGTCTTCGATGCGTTGCGCCGTGACCTCGGGCGCGCCGAAGGTCATGTTCCGCGACTGCCAGGGCAGCTCCAGCCGCGTGGCCAGTCGCGTCGGGTAGATGAAGAAAATTTCCGTTTCGTCGATGTCATCAAGCGGGTTGCCGTGGGCATCGAAGTGCGGGACAGGTTCACCCTGCTCATTGAACTCCGAATGATGGCGCCCCTCGGCCACCAACTCATCGACGCGCTCCTTGGCGATCCTGCTCAGCTCATCCAGACGCGATTTGCCTCTGGCCAGCTCCACCAGTTCGGTTTCGATCAGGTCCTGCGCGCCCAGGTCATAAGCCTGGGCGATCAGCACCTCCACGCCCATGGTGTTGAACAGCAGCGAGTTGGCATCGACGCAAGTGGTCGGAGCCGTCGCCATACGAAACAGCCTTTCCCGCAGGGCAGTGCTCGCGGCCGTTGCCTCAACCATTTGCCAGACCTTGCGGCACAACTCGACCCTCACCCTGGCGTCGGGTGAGCGACCATCGGCGGACACCGAAAGCCGCCTCAACTCCCTGAAAAACGGCTCAGACCCGGGTTCACGCTCGAGGTCTGCCCACGTGTCCTGCTTGGCCCGCCATTGTTCTTCGGTCAGCCCCTCTTTCCACAGCCCACTGTCGAGGATGCCTCGGGCGGGATACGGGCGCTCCGGTTCAAAACCGACCGACAGGCGATAGTCCCGGACCCTGCGCAAATCCGGCGCAGAGATGTAGTTCGGCTCCTGGCTGATGACGGTGCGCGCAACGATTTCCGCCTGCGCCGACCCCGGTTCTACGTCGGGGATGACTTGCAGCCGATTGGCCTCCATATCCAGAAAGAATGTGCGCGGGCGAGGTTGATCGAACACGCCGGTGGGCCACGCATTGATGCCCGTGTCGGCCAACAGCAGGGTTTCCAGATTCGCCATCCGGCTGATATCCGGCGCCAGCGTCAGTAGCGGGTTGTCCTCCAGCCCCAGAAACCGCAGGCGAGTCAGATTGCTCAGTTGGGTTACCGCAGGCGCATCGAGTTTGATCAGATTGCCGGACAGATCGAGCTCGGTCAGGCGCGTCATTCGCCCAAGAGGTTCAGGCAGCTCGACCAGCTCGTTATTGCCCATGTTCAATTTGCGCAGACGCATGAAGTGGCTCAGGAAGCCATCGACGTTATCGACGATTTGCGCACTCGATAGATCCAGATGCGTGACGTGATCGAATTTGGCGGTCAGCGGTGGCAGCTCATTGAGTTGGCCCTGCAGGTCAATCCCGGACAAGTCGATGAACTGACCCTGAGGCTGACCGGTGTTGTCCAGATCCGCCACCCCTTCCTGGCGCCAGGCCTGAAGCAAAGCCCTGATGATCTTGACCCGGGCAAAGTGCTTCAAGCCGAAAGCCCGAGTGAATCGTTCTTCAGTCGATGCCCCGACTTGCAAGGAAAACTGCCAGTTATGCAAGACTCGACTGAGCTGCATGTACTCGTCCTCAAGCCGCGTCAGGATCGTATTCGCCTGGTCACCCCATTGCGCGATGACTTCATCGACCTCATCCGGCAACAGCGTGGGATACAACACCGCCATCCGCTCATAAAAAGACGGTCGCACCCCGGAAGTGCTCGGATGATCGCTCAAGGGATAACCGATTCGCTCTCCGGAAAGACGTGTCGGCGCCTTGAAGAACGGATGTCGGCGCGGTTGCATCTTCAACAGCACGCGCAACTGGTCTTGGCTCAACGGATGTTCGACGATCTTCGCCTTCAGCTGCGCCCCCTGGGACACCTCGGGCAAGCCGATGGCCTGACGGTGGCGATCGGGCAAGGCGTGCTGGATCGAGTTGAACAAATCGTCGCTGCCATGCAGGTGTTCATCGCGGTCGTTGCGCGTCTCATAGCGACCGTCGGCATCGCGCACCAGCACCTTGCGCTCGCTGGCATCCGGCGCACCGACGCTGGCGCGCAGCTTGCCTTCGAGCCCGCCTTCGCGGACTTCAATGCGCAGATCGTTGGTCCAGCCCGGCAAGGCCGGCAGTGAATTGAGCACCAGAGTTTCGGTATCGGCGTTGGCCAGCGCTTCCAGATGCAAGCCTTCGTAGGCGCGGCTCAAGCGCAGTTGTTGCTACAAGCGGCGCGCGCCCTCGGCGATGCGCAGGGGCACGCGTTTCTCGGTTTCCAGCCTCAGGCGCTCGGCGGGCGTGGCGTCGGCCAGCAGCTCCCGGACCATCGAGGTCGGCAGGCCGTTGAAGTCGCGCTGCACGACGGCCACGGCCGGATCGGAGGATTTCTGCTGTTCGGCATAGAGGCTCTGGGTCAACCGCAGCCTTTCGCGGACGGCGTGCGCCTGCAGTTGCTGCTGCACGGCGCCAGCCCGTTCTGCCGGGGTGCGCGGGGTGTAGTTGGGCAACAGCGCCTTGATTTCCGCTTCGCTGAGGAATGCAACGATACGTTCGGGCACACGGCCCTCCAGCAGGTCCTGGCGGGTGACCTTGAGGACGTCTTTTGTAGCCGCGTCCTGGTTGCCGTACCGGATCGAGGGCCCGGCCAGATCATCTTCGGTGAACACCTCGATCGCCTTGTTCTTCGGCCAGCCTGGCAACTCGACCGCCAACGGAGCGATGTAGCCGGAGAGCTGGCCCTTGGCGGAGCCCTGGGAAATTTTCACCGCATCGGCATAGGCCCTGAACTTCTTCAGGGTTTCCAGCAGGATCGCCGGAATGGACTCGCCCTGGGCGTGCATCCGGCGCAGCACATCGTTGTCGATGCCGCTGGTTTGGCGGATGTGTTCCAGCTCGGCGTCGCTGAAACCTTCCGCCAGCGGACCCAACCGACGCATCAGTTTCGGGCCGTCCCAGGTCTGCGGGTTTTCGCCCTCGTGGTGCCAGGCGCCCTGCCGGTTATGCACAAGCTCCGGCGAATAGGCGTCGGGACGGGTCGGGTGTTTGATCCTGAAGCGCTCGGTGGTCGGGTCTTGCTCCACCTCATAGTGATCGCCTTCTACACGCAGCAGTCTTTGCCCTTCGTGGGTATGCAGGCCCCATTCATCAGCCTCGGATTCGGGCGCGAGGGTGGCGGACGATCGGTAGGAGCTGATATCCGGGTTCCACAGTTTCTGCTGGCCGTTGGCGAGGGTGACGGGTTTGAGCGTATCCACCACGCTCGACAGCTGAACCTTGGGCAGCACCGCCGCGCCCGTGCCGACGAAGCCGATATTCAGCGCGACGCTGGCCAGGTGGGCCCACATTTCCTTGATCTCGCCCTGCTCGAAAGCTTCGATGCCCTCGAACACGTCATCGCACATTTGTGCGGCGCCGATGGTCATCATGATAGGACCCAGGCCGGGCACGACGAAGGCCGCCAGGTTGAGCACGCTGTTGGCGGCGTCCAGATAGCTCTGCAGCCTCTGCGCGCGAGCCTCGCGGTCTTCGTCTTCGGTGGGGACAGCGACTACGCGTGCATCGTTACAGGTTTTGCTGATCGAGTCCTGGCGCAACTGCTGCCAGAGATCGCCTTCAATGAGGGTTTCTTCCATGGGCAGTCGGGCGGGGTCGGCCTGAAGCGGATAATCCGCCTGCGTGTCGACGCTGGTGGTGTTGTAGCGCTTGCTCAGCTCGCTGACGAACACGCCCTGCTGGCGCATGGGCACGAACTGGCTGAAGTAACGCCGGAAATCGGCATTGTGCAGGCGGCTCCGCAGCTCGGCCATGAACTCGCCGCGGGAGGCGTATTCCTTGAGGGGTTGCTGCGGGTCGTTGGGCAGGTACGCCACCATGCGCCGAGTCTGGTCTGCGCTGGCGCGGTCGGGGCCGATCAGCAGCGGGCCGACCAGATCGATGCCGAAAATTTTCAGGGTCGAGTGAACCACCGGCTGGCCATCGAGGGTGATGCGGCTCTGTTTGCCGATCACCTGTTGCAGCGCCTTGTAAGCGCTGGCGCTGATGACCGACTGCTGGTGGGCGGTTTCGGTGGTCACGGCCAGCTGTTGTTGCTGGTGTTCGTCCAGTGCCTGTTCCAGCGCTTTGCGTTCGCTGTCGGTCTTGGGTTCTAGGATGTCCTTGATGTGTTTCTGGTACTGCGCGCCCAGGTCGAGGGTCCGGCACAGCTCGGCGAACTCGTGAGGCGCGATGGCGATGGCCTGGGAGTTGATCGCCTCGAAGGTGGGCAGTACGTCACCGTCGTAGCTGTTCCAGGCGGTGATGATCTGGCAGTTGTTGCAGCGCTGGGGTTTGGCTTCTTCAGGCGTGAAGTTGGCCAGTGCCGCCTCCAGCAGCGAGGTGCCACGATACTCGTAGCGCAGGCTCTGGTCGGGTTCCTGGTCGAAGACGAAGAAACCAAAGAAATCATCACGACCCTTGAAGCCGTATTTGCGGGCGAAGTAGGTATTTCTTACGTCCAGGTCGAGCTTGAATTTCGCCTTGATCGCCTCTTTGAGCGGCTGCTCGGCGAACTCGAAAATCCCCTTGATACCGCCCAGTCGGGTATCCACCTCGTTCAGGGTTCCGCGGTAGCGCTTGTGGGTGTCAGCGAGGGTCTTCTTCTGCCCGGCCGTGGCCTTGAGGTACCAGGCAGGCAGTTGCAGATCGTGGGCGCTCATCACCGTCTGGCGCCACGTGGAAGCCTGGGTGAACCAGTCGGGAATGCGGTCCTTGAGAAAGTCGTAATGAACACCTCTGAAGTCTGCGTCGAACGAGCCTTCTGGGGTGGAAGCTGGTGTCTTTGAATCGGGCATGACAAGTCATCCGTGACTGATAGTGGGCCATCAGCCTATCGAGCGACCTGCGGAAAAAAGCCTAAATATCTATCGCGAGGGCACGATCAAAGTCGACACAAAAACCTGTGGGAGCGGGCTTGCTCGCGAAAGCAGTGGGTCAGCCAGCATCAATGGCGACTGATACACCGCATTCGCGAGCAAGCCCGCTCCCACAGGGGGATGCTCAGTGACTACAAAACCTGCGCACGACGCAGATCAAACTGTGGGAGCGGGCTTGCCCGCGAAGAGGCCGGTACATTCAACATTGATGCTGGCTGACCTGACGCCATCGCGGGCAAGCCCGCTCCCACAGGGTATGCTCAGTGACCACAACACCTGCGCACGACGCAGATCAAACTGCACGCACTGCTGGCATCGCGATCACTCCACCACCAACCGCCCCAACCGCTGCTTGAGCATCCGGTTCTCCGCCCGCAGCAACTGGACCTCTTCGAGCAGGTCCAGCGCCAGGGCGACGCCTTCCCAGTCCAGTTCCAGGTCGTCGCGCAGTTTGGCGGCGCGTTTGGCCAGGGTCAGTTCGTAGTCGGTGAAACGCCAGTCCTTTGGCACGGAGCCCTGAGGTTCGAGGATGCCGTGCTCGACGATTTCGATAACGTAGACGTCCGACAGGTCGGTCGCCTCACAGAATTCGGTCATGCTCAGTTCAACGATCAGGGGACTGCTCATGGTCACTGACTCCTTGCTTGCAAATCAGAAATTCTCTCTCGGATCGAACGCGGCTTTTTTCGCCAGCTCCTGCCACAGGGCCTTGATCTCGTCGTCCGATTTCTTCGGCATCACTGCCTTCAATTGCACGAACAGGTAACCGCGCTCACCGGCTTTGTTCGACAGGCCATGGCCCTTGGCGCGCATGCGCTGACCGTTCTGGCTGCCGGCCGGAACCTTGAGGTTGATCTTGCCGGTCAGGGTCGGCACCGCGACCTCGGTACCCAGCGCCAGCTCCCACGGGGCCAGCGGCAGGGTGATGATCAGGTTTTCGCCTTCGACATCGAATTTCGGGTGCGGCGCGAAACGAATGGTCAGGTACAGGTCGCCATTGGCGCCGCCACCGATGCCCGGCGCGCCCTGCCCTTTGAGGCGGATGCGCTCGCCGTCGGTCACGCCGGCCGGAATCTTCACGTTCAGGCTTTTTGGCGTGTTGCTGACGTGCTGGCCGGCCGCGTTGTATTGCGGGACCTGGAAGGTGACCTTCTTCGATTCGTTCGACAGGGTTTCCTCAAGGAATACCCCCAACTCCATTTCCACGTCCTGGCCACGACGGCCAGTGCTGCGGCGCGACTCGCCGCCACCGAAGCCCGGGCCACGGTTGCCAAAGATCGAACTGAAGAAGTCGGAAAAATCGCCGGTATCCTGGCCGCCACCAAAACCTCCACGGCTCTGCCAGCCTGGTGGCCCCTGGAACGGCTGGCCATGCTGGCCGTATTTGCGCAGGTCGTCGTACTCAGCGCGCTTGTCGGCGCTTTTCAGCGCTTCATAGGCTTCCGAGGCATCCTTGAACTTGGCTTCGGCGTCCTTTTCCTTGCTGACGTCGGGGTGGTACTTGCGCGCCAGCTTGCGATAGGCCGCCTTGATCGCCTTGTCGTCGGCTGTCGGCTCCACACCGAGTATCTTGTAATAGTCTTTGAAGTCCATCGCGGGAATCACCATCCGTTATCGAAATCGCGCCACCTGCCACAGCATGCGCCTGTTGGCTGCATGGAAGTTGACCGATCTCAGGATTGTGACCGGGTAGCGCATCAGAAGTTTATCGGCAGCGGGCGGGGTGACTTGCGTTCATCCCGCGGCTGTCCGGTTGATGCAGGGTAGTTTGGGGGTGATGGCACATCTTTCAAGGCATTGAACGGCAAGATTTAGCGGATAACCGGCCTTCGATTCTGCGCCGCACTGACATACACTGCGCGGCCGTTTTTTAACCGGAACCTGAAAGACATGAAAAACGCCTCTCCAGCCCGTGCCTGCGGTATCGACTTCGGCACGTCCAACTCCACCGTCGGCTGGCTGCGCCCCGGCATGGAAACGCTGATTGCGCTGGAGGATGACAAGATCACCCTGCCGTCGGTGGTCTTCTTCAACCTCGAAGAACGCCGCCCGGTCTACGGCCGTCTGGCGCTGCACGAGTACCTGGAAGGTTACGAAGGCCGCCTGATGCGCTCGCTCAAGAGCCTGTTGGGTTCCAAGCTGATCAAGCACGACACCAGCGTTCTGGGCACGGCCATGCCGTTCAAGGACCTGCTCGGCCTGTTCATCGGCCAGCTCAAGAGCCGCGCCGAAGCCACCGCCGGTCGGGAATTCGAGGAAGTGGTGCTGGGTCGTCCGGTGTTTTTCGTCGATGAGGACCCGGTGGCCGACAAGGAAGCCGAAGACACCCTGGTGGAAGTGGCGCGCAAGATCGGCTTCAAGGAAGTCTCGTTCCAGTACGAACCGATTGCGGCAGCATTCGACTATGAGTCGACCATCGAAAAGGAAGAGCTGGTCCTGATCGTCGACATCGGCGGTGGTACGTCCGACTTCTCGCTGGTGCGCCTGTCGCCAGAGCGTCGGACCGTGGCCAACCGTCAGGACGACATCCTGGCCACCGGCGGCGTGCACATCGGCGGTACCGACTTCGACAAGCAACTGAGCCTGCAAGGCCTGATGCCGCTGTTCGGCTACGGCAGCCGGATGAAGAGCGGCGCCTTCATGCCCACCAGCCACCACATGAACCTGGCGACCTGGCACACCATCAACTCGGTTTACTCGCAGAAGTCGCAACTGGCCTTGGGCAGCATGCGCTACGACATCGAAGACACCGGCGGCATCGATCGCCTGTTCAAGCTGATCGAACAGCGCGCCGGGCACTGGCTGGCGATGCTGGTGGAAGAAACCAAGATCGAGCTGACCTACTCCGACGTCCGTCAGGTGCCGCTGGACCGCATCGAGCCGGGCCTGAGCGTGGACCTGAGCCGCGCACTGTTCGAATCGGCCATCGACAACCTGCTGGAGCGCGTGCGCAACAGCGTCAGCCAGTTGCTGGCAGACGCCAATGTCGGACTCGATCAGGTGGATACGGTGTTCTTCACCGGCGGTTCGAGCGGGATTCCGGCGCTGCGTAACAGCGTGTCGGCGATGTTGCCGAATGCGCGGCATGTGGAAGGGAATATCTTCGGCAGTATTGGTAGCGGTCTGGCGATTGAGGCGGCGAAGCGCTACGGCACCATGGACTGATCCGGAACCGAGTTGTATTCATCGCGGGCAAGCCCGCTCCCACAAGTTTCAGCGTCGATCACAAATCTGTGGCAGACACAAAACCTGTGGGAGCGGGCTTGCCCGCGATGAGGCCCTGTCAGGCAATGGAAATCTGCCTGATCAAACCATCCCCACCTGCTTCAACTCACTCTTCAAATAAGCATAGTAAATCGGCCCCGCCACCACCCCCGGCAAGCCGAACGCCGCTTCGAACACCAGCATCGCCAGCAGCAACTCCCACGACTTGGCACTGATCTGCCCGCCGACGATGCGCGCGTTGAGGAAGTATTCGACCTTGTGGATCACGATCAGGTAACCCAGCGCCGCCACCGCCACCCAGATCGACAGCGAGAGGCCGACGATGGTGATCAGGGTGTTGGACATCAGGTTGCCGATCACCGGCAGCAGGCCGAGAAGGAAGGTCAGGACGATCAGGGTCTTGGTCAGCGGCAGCTTGATGCCGAACATCGGCAGCACCACCGCCAGGAAGATCCCGGTAAAGACGGTATTGAGCAGGGAAATCTTGATCTGCGCAAAGACGATGTTGCGAAAGGCCTGGACCAGCAGGTGCAGGCGGTCGAACAGCGCGGCGGCCAGCGGCTTGCGTTTGGTCAGGTCCGGCACCCGCTGCAGGGCGATGATCGCGCCGAGTACCATGCCGATCAGCAGCGTCACGAACATGTGCGCCACGTCCTTGCCCACCAGTTGCAAGTCGCTCAGGTGCTTGCTCATCCACTCGCCGATCGCCACCCGGAATTCCGCGGCGCTGGCCGGCAGGTAGGCGTCGATGAACGGCGGCAACTGACTGCGTGCGCGGTCGACCACGTGCATGAACTTGTCCAGGGATGCGCCGGGGTTTTCCGCCTCGTGCAGCAGGAAGCTGAAGGCGCCGGCGAAGATCAGGGTCAGCACACTGACCACCAAAGTCCCCAGCAACGCCACTGCCAGCCAGCGCGCACGCCGGCCTTCGATCAGCCGCTGCAATTGCGGGGTGAGCATGTTGACCAGCTCGAACACCAGCAACCCGGCCAGCAGGCTGGGCAACAAGCGCAGGGGGATCACCAGCAGCAGCCCGCCAAAAATGATGATCCAGCTGATCACCAGCAATACATGACGTTGAGAAAACGTTGGCATACAGCCTCAAAACGAACAGCGTAAAAGGATTGGCAGTCTGCCAGCGTTCCGGTGACAGCACTAGGGATTGTGTGGGGCGACCTTGGTCGGGGGCTCACGCACATTCAGGCATGCACACAGATCAATGTGGGAGCGGGCTTTCTCGCGAATACGGAGTGTCAGCCAACATTGATGGCGACTGATACACCGCCTTCGCGAGCAAGCCCGCTCCCACACTGGCCTGTGCAAACCCCGAAGATTATTTTTTCTTGAGGCAATCACTCATGAACGCCTTGCGCTCATCGCCCTTGAGAGCCTTGGTCGCGGCGTCCGCGTTGCAGGTCTTCATTTTTTCCTGCTGCGGAGTCAGGGCCTTGGCGTCGTTGGCTGCCGGCGCCGCTTTGAGGCAGTTGCTCATGAAGGCTTTGCGCTCGTCACCCTTGAGGCTTTTTGCGGTGGCGTCGGCGTTGCAGGTGGTCATCTTGTTCTGTTGTTCAGTGGCGGCGAAGCCCTGAGAACAGAGCAGCAACCCGATCATCAACAAAGGGACACGCAGCATCTTCATGGAGTTTTCTCCTTGTCGCCGCACCGAGGGGGACGGCCATGTTCTGCAGTGTAGACAAAGCCTGTTACACCTTCCTGCTGCCCAGGTGGCTGCGTCGATACTGCTCCGGCGTGCACCCGGCCTGACGCTGAAACATCGCGATAAAAGCCGAGCCGGTGCTGTAGCCCATGTCGAAGGCGATTTCCTGAATGCTGCGCGTGCTGTCGAGCGCCTCGATGGCAGCGAGAAAGCGCAAGCGCTGGCGCCACTCGCCGAAGCTCATGCCCAGTTCGCGGACAAACTGCCGCGCCAGGGTGCGTTCACTCACATGAACCTGCGCCGCCCAATCCGCCAACGGCCGGTTATCCCCGGGCTCGTTCTGCAGGGCTTCGAGAACGCCCAGCAGGCCAGGGTTGCTGGCGTAAGGCAGATAGCATTCGTGCATGGGGGCCTGTTGCAACTGATCCAACAGCACCTGGGCCAGGCGCTGGTCCGCGTCCCTCTCGGGCACCTGAACATCGCGGGCGGCGAAATCCTTGAGGATGGCCTTGAGGATATCGCTGATGGCAAGAGTGCACGCCTGGGGCGGCAGGTCTCGGCATATGCTCGGCGCAAGGCAGACCGCACGGTAGTTCACCGGCTGGTTGCTGTAGAAACTGTGCTCGGTTTCCGGCGGCACCCACACGGCGTATTGCGGCGGCGACATGAAGCGACTGCCGCCGATCTCCATGTGCAGCACGCCATGGGCCGCGTACTCAAGGCTCCCCCAGGGGTGGCGATGGGCCGCAGCGAAGCGGTGGGCGTCATAATCGGCGTAGCGGAAGTACACCGGGGCCGGCAATTCGCTCAAATCTAGGTGATCGATCTTTTTACTGGTCATGCTGTCCGAAATCAGGGACGGGTTGTCTGGATCGAAGTATAAGCCTGTAACCGGACAGGGGATAATTGCCCCTCATTAATGTTCTGGTTTTTCCCGATGCAATACGCGTATCCCCTGCTGGCCATCCTTATCTGGGCCGGCAACACCGTCGTCACCAAAATGTCGGCCGGGTCGATCTTCCCCGCGGAGATCGGTTTCTACCGCTGGCTGCTCGCCGGACTGCTGTTCACCCCCTTCATGCTCAAACCGGTGATCGCCCATTGGGCAGTGATTCGCCCGAATCTGGGCAAGGTTTTCATCCTTGGCGTGCTGGGCATGGCGGTCTATCAGAGCCTGGCGTACTTCGCCGCTGGCCTGACTTCGGCCACCAACATGGGGATCATCCTGTCGCTGATGCCGCTGATGTCCCTGGCCATGGCGATCATCAGCCTCGGCCAACGCCTGACCGCCGGCGCGCTGGTCGGTGCGGTGCTGTCGTTGATTGGCGTGCTGGTGGTGGTTTCGTCCGGGAGCCTCGCGTTGTTGCTGGAGCACGGGGTGAACCTGGGCGACGCGATGATGCTGATCGCCACGCTGGCCTACGCGGTGTACAGCACCTTGCTGAAAAAATGGCATCTGAAGTTGCCGAAGCTGGTGCTGCTGTATCTGCAGATCCTGGTGGCGGTGCTGGTGTTGTTTCCGCTGTTTGTCATTTCACCGAAAACCGGCCTGACGGCGCAGAACATTCCGCTGGTGCTGTATGCGTGCCTGTTGGCCTCGATGCTCGCGCCGCTGGCGTGGATGCAGGCAGTGGTGCGCCTGGGGCCGAGCCGGACCACGCTGTTTTTCAATCTGCTGCCGGTGATGACGGCGCTGATTGCGGCGCTGGTGTTGCGTGAGCAGTTGGCGGTGTATCACCTGGTGGGTGGGGTTTTGACATTGGGTGGGGTGATTGTTTCGGAGCGGTGGACATTGGTGCTGGGGCGCAAAGTCAGCGTTGCCTGATCTGACGCTTTCGCGAGCAAGCCCGCTCCCACATTGGTCCGCGTTTCGTCTGGAGGAACGC
>NZ_JBSVXG010000140.1:0-15660 GCF_054070595.1 Pseudomonas sp. SDO55104_S430
AAAAAAAAAAAGTGGGGGGGGGTGGTTTTGCCGGGGAAAGTGTAGGGTCGGCCAACGTCATTGTTGGATTTGCCGGCCTCTTCGCGGGCAAGCCCGCTCCCACAGGATCATAAGAACGCAGGTTAGGCGGTGGCGGTTTCCATCACAGCGCGATCACGACTCAACAACCCCTGCACCGATCGCTCATTGGCCAACCCCAGAATGTTTAACCAACCCAGTGAGATCCCCTTTACTGGGTTGGTCCATTGGTCTGGCGAATCACCCGCCCGACTTCAACCTGGATGGCATAGGCCGGCGCCTCCACTGCATTGAAGTCCTGGGTGTAGCGCTGGGCAAACCCCTCGACGCCCCACTCCTGATACTGCTGCACATGCTTGAGCTCGTGCGCCCAGAGCGCGACGTTGTGCTCGGCGTCCTTGGCGTCGCGGAAGATGATGATGTCCACCAGCGTCACCGCGCCCACATCGGGGTTCTGCAGCATCGCCGTGGCAGCGCTGAACTGGCCGTTGTCGCTGACTTTGTAGAGCGCAGCGTCCAGGACACTCGGGGCGTACCAGCGCAGCAGTTGTTCGCGAATCGGCTCCGGGATCGGTTGGGTGCCGGCCATCGCCGCTTCGGCGCGGGATTGGGTCAGCCACAAGGCTAGGGCCGGCCCGGCGATCTGGTAGATATCGGCGGGCACTGTCAAAAGGCCGAGATCGGGGAAGCAGATGCATTCGTCCAGGCAGATCTGTTTCTGGCCGGATGGGCAGGCGGTTTCCTGAGCGCTGACTTCGAGGCTCAGGCAAAGGAAAAGCAGCGCCAACAGGCGTGCGGCAAGTCGTGGCATCAAGGCTCCACTGATCGGGATGGATCGCGGGTTGGTTCTGTTCGCCAGCGCTTGCGCGCATGGACGTACGCGGCCAGGTCGTTGTACCCCAGCTGTGCGGCGATTTGCGTGCGGCTGTTGCCTTGCAGTTCCAGGTACTGCTCAAGTTCCGCGCGCACCCGGTCGAGCAGTTCGCGAAAGGTCATGCCTTCTTCCTCCAGACGCCGCCGCAGAGTGCGCGGGCTCTGAGCCAGTTCCTGCGCCTGAAGCTCCAGGGTGACGGCCTGGCCGGCGATAAGACTCTGGCGAATCCCCTGCGCCACCCTGCCCGCCCAACCGCTGAGCTGATGCTGTTGTGACAGCCGGCGATCCAGTTCCTGACACAGCACTTCCATCATCCCGGCGTTGTGAGTTTGCAGCGGGACCGCGAGGCTGGTTCGGTCGAAAAACACACGGTTGTAGCCGCAGTCGAACTGGACGTTGTTGCCGAACCATTGCCGGTATTCGGCGTGATAGGCCGGGCGCGGGTGAGCGAAACAGGCGCGCACCGGCATCAGCGCCATGTCGGTGCCGATGCGCAATACGCTCAGGGACATCACCGAATAGTGCTCGACGACATAGCGCGCCAGTGTTGCCGGCGCGTCGATGCGGATCTCCACGCCCAGAAACCCGCCGTCCTCGACCAGCACGACGCTGTCCATGTCCGAGGCCAGTCTGGCGTAGCGCGCCCAGAACCGGATCGCCTCTTCAAGATTGGCGTTGAACAGGCAGGCATGGGCCAGCACGTGCCAATCCTGGCGACTGAAATGCGAGAACAGATGCAGGCCGATCGCCGGATCGTGAGCGGCGGCCTTGGCCCAGAGTTGTTCCAGGGCGACCATGCTGTAGTTGCTGCGTTCCTGCAGCGTGCGGTTTTGCAGATAGCGCTCCAGCACCCGGCCCAGCGGGCCGCGGTGAAAGCGCTCGGGCGAAGGGTTGACCGCTTTTCGGGTGATTCTGTCCGTTTTGCACATATCGCGTGGTTGGCCCATGGTTTCTTATTGGTTGGCATCGCCATTATCGGCCGCAACCAGAGAGTGCCATGAATACAACAACAATAATCACCAGCAGTCCGATCCCGATCATCATCGCCATCCTGATTGGCTTCATCGTCCTCGAAATCGCCTGTTCCTGCTTCACCCAGCCCCGTGGACAGCGGCGGGACGCGATCATCGAAATCGTCGGCTCAAGCCTTTTGATGCTGGGTACCCTGCCGTTGGTGACCTTCCTCGCCAACCTGTTGCTGGCGCATTTCGCCCCTCAGTTGAAAGACAGCCTCATTGGCCTGCATTGGCTGCTCGGGCTTGGCCTGTTTCTGGTGCTGGACGACATGACCCAGTACTGGTGGCATCGACTCAGTCACAAGGTGCCGTTCCTGTATTCGCTGCACCGGGCGCACCATTCGGCGCCGTACATGAGCATCCGCATCGTCTATCGCAACAACAGCTTTTATTACCTGCTGATGCCGGGGCTGTGGTTCTCCGGCGTGCTGCTCTACATGGGCTTGGGGCAGGTGTATTTCGGTTACCTGATCGTCAAGATGCTGGTGATTTTCGGCGCCCACAGCAGTGTGCCGTGGGATGAAAAGCTTTATCGAATCCCGGTGCTGCGCCCGCTGATGTGGGTGTTGGAGCGGACCATTTCCACGCCTGCCACTCACTCGGCGCACCATGGGTTGAATGCCGATGACGGGGTGACGAACTACAAGGGCAATTTCGGCAACCTGTTGTTCTTCTGGGACGTGTTGTTCGGCTCGGCGAAGATCACTCGCCGGCGTCCGGAGCATTACGGGATCGAGGATATGAAGCCGGTGAGTTGGCAGGAAGAATTGTTCTGGCCGTTGGCGCGGGGCAAGCGAGTTCAAACGGAGCGTTCGTCGAATCAGGAGTTGGCCAAATGAATATCGTGCTTGTTGCGGGCTCCAGTCAGGTGGATAGCCAATCAGCCAAGGTTGCCGGGTATCTTGCGGGGCGTTTGCAGGCGCTGGGGTTGTGCGTGTTGCCCAAGGTGATTGACCTGGGTATTGCACCCCTGCCCTTGTGGCCTGCGGAAGATGTGAATGGGATCTGGGCTGACCATAGTGCGTTGCTGCGCGAGGCTGATGGGCTGGTGGTGATTACGCCGGAGTGGCATGGGATGGCGTGTCCGGCGTTGAAAAATCTGTTTGTGCATGCTGGGCATCGGGAACTGGGGCACAAGCCGGCGTTGCTGGTGGGAGTTTCATCTGGTCAGGGTGGTGCCTATCCGTTGTCCGAGTTGCGGACGTCGAGCTACAAGAATTGCCGGATTTGCTATCTGCCTGAGCAATTGATTGTGCGGCAGGTGGAGTCGGTCATGAACGGGCCGGATAGCGCGGGAGCTGAAGACCTGCGTATCCGCGGGCGTGCTGATTGGTCGCTGCAAGTGCTGGCCGAATATGCCCGGGCGCTGCAGGGGATGAATGAGCGGATCAGTCACGACAATCCTGAGTTTGCGAACGGCATGTAGATGCATTAGGCGACGAGGACATTGTGGCGAGGGGGCTTGCCCCCGTTGGACTGCGCAGCAGTCCCATCTTTTTGGGGCCGCTTCGCGACCCAACGGGGCGGTGCGACGTTTCGACAAGCCCCCTCGCCACAGGGTTCTCTTTCACTACACATCACCTTAAGCATCTCGCTCGTTTCACGATTGTTTTTCGAACTCTTTGCCCAAAAGGACTCCCCCCATGGCCTTACTGCCAGAACTTGAAGCCTTCCTCGAACTCGCCGAATTCGGCCGTCTCACCGGCAAAAGCCGCCCTATGCACGAACAAACCCCACAACAGGCCCGCATCGACTTCGAAGCCGCCTCGGGCTTTCTCGACGTGCCGCTGACCACCATCACCTGCGAAAACTTCACCATCCCCGCCCGCGACGGCCACAGTCTGGCCGCGCGCCTGTACCGCAACGGCCAGGCGGTCGACGGTCTGCAACCGGTGATGCTGTATTTCCACGGCGGCGGCTACGTCGTCGGCAGCCTCGACTCCCACGACGCCCTCTGCCGTCGCCTCGCCGCCCAGGGCGGTTTCGCCCTGCTGACCGTCGATTACCGCCTCGCCCCGGAATGGAAATTCCCGACCCCGGTGCAGGACGCGTGCGACGCCGGTAACTGGCTCACCCGCGAAGGCGCCGCCCACGGCCTGGACGCCAACCGCACGGCCCTGGCCGGCGACAGCGTTGGCGCCACCCTGGCCACCGTGCTGTCACTGATCGCCGTGCGCCAACCCGAAGAACTCGCCCTCAATCCCAAGGCCCAACTATTGGTCTACCCCGTCACCGACGCCACCACCCACCGCGCCTCGCACCGGGACTTCGCCGAAGGCTACCTGCTGGAAACCCCGACGCTGGACTGGTTCTACGCCCACTACGCCCGCACCCCGGCGGATCTCGCCGACTGGCGCTGCTCGCCGCTATTGGCCGAAGACCTCTCCGGCCTGGCCCCGGCACTGGTCTACCTCGCCGGCCATGATCCGCTGCACGACGAAGGCCTGGCCTACGCCGAACGCCTGCGCGCTGCCGGCAATGACCTGACTTTGCTCGAACAGCCGGGCATGACCCATGACTTTTTGCGCATGGCGGGGTTGTTGGGGGAGGTGGCGGGGATTCATGACGAAGCGGCGGGGTGGGTGCGTTCAAAGGTGTAAACCTGTGAGCTTTCCATAAGGCCACTACCGCCATCGCGGGCAAGCCCGCTCCCACAGTGATTTCGGTTGTTCGCGGATTTCGTGCGCACCCATCGAACCTGTGGGAGCGGGCTTGCCCGCGATGGCAGCGTCACAGCCACTAAAAATCTCGCGAGCAGGCTCGCTCCTACAGTGATTTCGGTTGTTCGCGGATTTCGTGTACCCCCATCAAACCTGTGGGAGCGGGCTTGCCCGCGATGGCGGTGTCACAGTCACCAAAAATCTCGCGAGCAGGCTCCCACAATTGACCTGGGTGGACGCAGATTTTGCATCCACTGCAGATCCAGTGTGGGAGCGAGCCTGCTCGCGATGGCAATTCCAAATCCACCACAATCCCAACCCAAAAAAATGCCCGCATCTCTCAACGCGGGCATTTTGTTTTTCAGTTCAGGCTCAGAAGTCGTACTTGGCCGTCAGCTGGAAGTTGCGCGGCTCACCCGAGAAGGTGGTGCCGAAGTTGCCCAGGCCCGTCAGGTACTTCTTGTCGAAGACGTTGTTGGCGTTGGCGGTGAAGCTCAGGTGTTCGTCGTACTGAAAGCGGGTCATCAGGTCGACGAGGGTGTAGCCGCCTTGCTTGAGGTTGACGGTGGCGCCTTCGCCGCTGCCATCCACGCTCGGGTTGAAAGTCTGGCCGTAGAACGAGCTCTGCCAGCTGACGCCGCCGCCGACGGTGAACTGGTCCAGCGCGCCGGGCAGGCGGTAGGTGGTGAAGGTGCGGATCACGTGTTCCGGCTTGGTGGTGGCCAGCGGGAAGCCGAAGATGCGCTGCTCGTCATCGTCACGGGTGCGGGCGTAGGTATAGCCGGCCGACACGTTCCAGCCTTCGGCCAGTTCGCCGGCCATTTCCAGTTCCAGGCCTTCGGTGGTGGCACCGGAGATCGGCTTGTAGACGTCCTGGCCGGTATCGGTGTTGGTGGTCACGTACTGCGCGACGTTGTCCTGCTCGATGCGGAACAGTGCCAGGCTGGCGTTGAGCTTGCCTTCGAAGTAGGCGGCCTTGATACCGGTCTCGTAGGCGTTACCTTCCACCGGTTCCAGGGTCTTTCCGCTGGCGTCCTTGTAGATCTGCGGCTGGTAAATGCTGGTGTAGCTGGCGTACACCGAATAGGTGTTGTTCAGGTCGTAGACCACACCGGCGTAAGGCGTGACCACGCCGTGTTCCTTGTAGCTGGCGTGGGTGTCAGCCAGGCCGGCGCCCGGGTAGTAGCTGTAGTCTTCGTTGTACTTGAACGTGCTCAAGCGACCACCGAGGATGAACGACAGGTCGTCGGTCGGGCGCAGGCGGGTGGCCAGGTAGAGACCGTTCTGGCTCTGGGTGCGCTCGTACTTGCCGTTCTTCGGGAACTCCTGTTTGGCGATGTGGCCTTCCCAGTCGAAGATGTTGCCCGGCACCAGTTCGAAGGCGCTGGTGTCGTAGGTCGCGCCGGTCTGACGCGAGTGGGATGTCATGAAACCCGCCACCAGTTCATGCTCGCGACCGCCCAGGGAGAACGGGCCGGAAACGTTGATGTCGGCGGTGTTCTGCACGCGATGGCCTTCCCAGCGACCCCAGTAGAAGAACATGCCTTCGCCGGTGGCGCGATCCGGGTTGCCGCCGCTGGCCGAGGCCAGTTGGGTGTCGTGGTCGGTGGTTTTCTGGTCCAGGCTGAGCTTGAGTTTCCAGTCGTTGGCCAGCGCTTGCTCCAGGGAGGCGAAGTAGGTGGTGCTGTCGAAATCACGACGGCTCCAGTCGGCGCCTGGGTTGAAGCTGCGAGAGAAATCGGTGCGGCCACCGTCACTGAAGAACGGCGAGTTGCCGGTCCAGGAACTGCCGCGCGGGGTGGCGCTGGATTTGTCGACGCCCAGGGTCAGTAGGGTATCGTCGGTCAGGTCAGCCTCGAGGATCCCGTAGTACAGGTCTTTCTTCTGGCTGTAGTGATCGATGTACGAGTCCTTGTCCTGCAGAGCACCAACAAAACGCCCGCGCACGCTGCCGCTATCGTTCAGCGAACCGGAGATGTCGCCTTCGGTGCGGTAGTTGTCCCAGGAACCGACGGTGCCGCTGACCGAGGCCTTGAATTCCTTGGTCGGCTTTTTGCGCACCAGGTTGACGGTGGCAGCCGGGTCGCCGGCGCCGGTCATCAGGCCGGTCGCGCCCTTGATCACTTCAACGCGGTCCAGGCTTGCAGCGTCGTCGCTGTTGTTCGGGTTTTCGCCGTAGACGCCGTCGTAAGGGATGTTTACGCCATCGTATTGAAAGTTGGTGATGGCAAAACCACGGGTGGAAAATTCGGAACGGTCACTGTCGTACTTCTGCATGGTGACGCCCGGCGTGTTGCGCAGGACATCACCCACGCTCTTTGAGCCCTGGTCGTCCATTTGCTGACGGGTCACCACGGTCACCGTTTGCGGCGTTTCGCGAATGGTCAGCGGGAGCTTGGTGGCGGTGGTGGTCGCGCCGGTGGTGTAGGAACCGGTGTCTTCGGTGACCAGGCCCAGAGCCTGGCCGGAAATGGTGGTCGCGCCCAGTTGCAGACTCGAGGCGCCGCCGGAGATCAGGGTCACGCTGTTGCCGTTGATCTGGAACGAAATGCCGGTGCCCTTGAGCATCTCGGCTAGCGCCGCGGAAGGCTCCAGCGAGCCGGACACCGCACGGGACCTGATGCCGGCGACCTGATCCGGGCTGTAGAGGATCTGCAGGTTGGTCTGCATGCCCAGCTCGGTCAGTGCGCTGGACAGCGGCTGCACGGCGATGCTCACTTTTACCGGTGCCGCGTTGGCCATCGTGCTCCCCAGCAAGGTGGCGGTCAGCAGTACGCTGGTCAACAGGGTCTTGTGCAAGGACGGGCGCTGTACGGCCAGCGCGAGAGGTGTGCGGCGTGGGAGAGATCGCATTACTTACCAGTGCTCCTGAGAAAGTGTCGTGCAGAGTTTTTGTTAATAGGAATGATTATTAAGACGGGGCGTTGTTAGAAAACCGGAAAGAAACCTGCAAAAAAATTTTCGATGGGGCGAAAAAACGCAGAACCTGTGGGAGCGGACTTGCTCGCGAAGGCGGTGTGTCAGTCGACAGATGTGTTGCTGATACACCGCATTCGCGAGCAAGCCCGCTCCCACATTGGGTATGCGTCAAGCTCGATCAGGCCGGCATCAACTCGGTCACCACCCGCCCGCGCTCCATGCGCACCAGCTGATCGGCCACATCGAAATAACGATCGTCGTGGGAGATCACGATGATGGTCTTGCCCAGTCGTTTCAGGTCCGGCAGCAGCTCGGTGTAGAAGATCCGGCGGAAGGTCGGGTCCTGGTCGGCGGCCCATTCGTCGAACACCAGCACCGGGCGTTCTTCCAGCCAGGCGTTGACCAGCGCCAGGCGCTTGCGCTGTCCGGTGGAGAGGTCGGTGGTGGTGAAGCTGCCGTCCTTGACCCTGACCTTGTGGGCGATCTCCAGGCGTTCCAGGTATTTGTTGGCGTCTTCGGGGATGTGCGTGTCGCCCTGGACCACGTCGTCGAACAGGTAGTAATCGGCGAAGACCGTGGTGAACAGCTGGCGATAGTCATCGCGGTTGTGCGCGTCGATGGCCTCGCCGTTGACCCGGATCTGCCCCTGTTGCGGCGTGTACAGGCCCAGCAGCAGCTTGATCAGCGTGGTCTTGCCGCAACCGTTTTCACCGACGATGAAGGTGATGTCGCCCTGTTTGATCGACAGGTTGACCGGTCCCAGCTGGAACGGCGCGGCACCGTCCACTGAGGGGAAGGCGTAGCGCACGTCCGCCAGTTGCAGCTCCTGCACGGCGGGTTTGACGTCGGCCTTGTCGCTGAGCAGCAGGTGTGGTTCCGGGGTGGAGAATTGCTCGGACAACTCGGCGATGCGGCGGAAAGCGATCTGCGCGCGACTGACGATCGGCAGGGTGCTGATCAAGTGTTCCAGCGGGCCTTTCATGTACAGCAGCACCAGCACGAAACCGCTCATCACGGTTTTGTCGGCGCTCGGCCAGAAGGTTTGCAGCGCCAGGGCCAGGCCGATCACCACGAAGAACAGCATCGAGCCGAAGGTCTTGGCGATCACGAAGGTGTTGATCGAGCGCACCTGGGTATTGCAGATGAACTCGGCAGTGCCCTTGATCCCCGAGCTGAACATGCGCTGGCGACGCGGGCGGTGGATGCGCAGTTCCTTGGCGCCTTCGGCGATGGCGTTGTAGTGCTTCTGCAGTTCGTCCTCGGCTTCCCGGGCGGCCATGAAACCCTGCACGCCCTTGCTCTGGGCGTAGGCCTGGATCGCGGTGCCGATGAGGATTGCGGCGACCATGATCAGGAACATCGGCCACGACAGGATCGCCAGGTAGCCCATGCAGCCCAGGGTCACGGTGACGGAAATCGCCAGCGGCGCGAAGGCGAAAGCGAAGTCGCTGATGGTGTCGACGTCGTGGGTCAGCACCGGGATCAGGCGGTGGCTGCGGTAGCGTTCGATTTGTTCGATCGGCGCCGACAGCACCTTCTCGCCCAGCTGTTTGCGCAGCTTGGCGATGATGTGCTGGCCGACGTAGTTGGTGCCGATGTCCGAGCAGATCGAACTGGCCAGCGCCAACAGGCATAGCCCGGCAAACAGCGCGACCACGCCCTGGGTCAGGCCGCTGTCCGAATGCAATGCGTTGTTGATGGTCGCCAGCAACACCGTGACGCTCAGGCCACCGACCATGCCCAGGACGATGGAGGCGGTGACGATGAGTCGAAAGGGTTTGAGCAGGGCGAACAATTCGCCAATGGCGCCTCGGGTGGGCTGGGTCATGGAAGACAGTTCCTTGGGTCGGAAGGCAGATACCCAGTAGAACGTGTGGTCGCGGGGTTAATTTAGAGGGTGGGCGACTGGTGGTGAGGGCGGGGTTTCATTCGGAATTTTCGGTGACGGATATGGCCTCTTCGCGAGCAAGCCCGCTCCCACAGTTGACCGCGTTTTCCCGGGAAGAATGCGGTCCCCTGTAGGAGCGAGCTTGCTCGCGATGCACGCAAGGCCACCGCGGTGTATCAGGCAGCCAGGGTCATTGTTGACGACCATCGCGAGCAAGCTAGCTCCTACAGTTGATCGTATTTATTCAGGGAGAATGCCGCCCCGTGTAGGAGCGAGCTTGCTCGCGATGCACGCAAGGCCACCGCGGGGTGTCAGGCAGCCAGCGTCATCGTTGACGACCATCGCGAGCAGGCTCGTTCCCACAGGTATTGCGTCGCACGCCGGTTTGCGCCATCCCTGCAGGCGCAGGCAGGTCAGAGTTCGCGCACTACGCGAAAGCCCATCCAGTCGCCACGTTCCTGCGGGTACTGGCTGTTGCGGTTGCCCGAGCGGGAGAAGACCGGTGCTTCGCCCCAGTCGTTGCCGCGGATGCGCACGGTTTCGCAGTTGGCTTCCAGCCAGGCGCTGCCGTCGGTGGGGGCACCGACGTAGTTGGGGTGTTCGCAGTCCTCGACCCATTCGTAGACGTTGCCGTGCATGTCGTACATGCCGAAGGCGTTGGGCGGGTAGCTGCCCACCGGCGAGCTGTAGCTGTAGCCATCCGCCGGGCCGTAGGTGTTGGCGTGTTTGGCGATGCTGTATTCCTTGCCTTCGTCGAACGGGAAGGGGAACGGGCCCTTGGTGCCGCCACGGGCGGCATATTCGCGCTGGGCTTCGCTGACCATGCTGTATTTCTGCCCGGTCTTTTTCGACAGCCAGGCGACGTAGTTCTTCACGTCCTGGAAGTTCATGCACACCGCCGGCTGGCGCGGGCTCTGCGGATAGCGCGGTTTGCTGGCGATGCATTCGCGGCCCGGGCGGGTGTCGCCGTTGGCGATGGTCACGCCGCTCTCTTTCACATAACTGTCCCACTCGCCGGCGGTGATCTGGAAACGGCTCATGGCGAAGGGTCTGGCGAAGGTCACGTCGTGCATCGGGCCTTCATCGGGTTCGCGGCCGACCTCATCGTCCGGGGTGCCCATGGTGAAGGTGCCGGCGGGGAGGACGACCATTTCGGGGCAGTTGCGGCAGTCCTTGAAGACTTTGCCGGGTTGCGGTGGGGTGGCGGCTTGGGTGGTGGTGGAGAGGAGGGCTGCCAGGGCTGACAGAGCTAATAAATTGAGGGTCATGAGTCATCTCTAAATGAATGAAACGAACCCTGTAGGAGCTAGCTTGCTCGCGATGCACGTGAGAACACCGTGGGGTGTCAGGCAGCCAACGTCATCGTTGACGACCATCGCGAGCAAGCTGGCTCCTACAGTGAGGCGGGTTCCGGTCAGGCGGTTTTGTTGAGCAGTGCCATGAACCGGTCGATCTCGTTTTCGCTGTTGAGCAACCCAGGCGCAATGCGCACCACAGGCCCGGCGTCGCGTTCCACCGCGTCGCACACCACGCGGTTCTGCATCAGCTCGGAGGCGACTTTTTCACAGCTCTGCGCCTTGACCCGGAAGAACGTAAACCCGGCGGACAACTGCGGACTCTGCGGCGTCACCAGCTCAATCCGCGGCTGTTCCAGCAGGCGATTCTTGGCATAGGTGTTGAGCTCATGAATCCGCGACTGTACGGACGCCTTCCCCAGATCCAGATGCAACTTGAACCCCTCATCCGCCGCCCACCGATGCTCGAAACTGTGATAACCACCGGGGGTCATGATGGTCGAGAAGGTGGTCGCCTCGGAGAAGGTCGGAATGATCGGCGTGACATCCTTCACCTCGGCCGAACGCGCGCAAATGATCCCGGTCCCACGCGGTCCGAACATCCATTTGTGGGTGCCGGCGATGAAAAAATCGCAGTGCATATCAGGAAATTCCAGATCCTCGACACCAAACCCATGCACCCCGTCGACCACATAAAGAATGCGATCCTTCTCGTCGCGCTGGCGATTCAACTCCGCCACCAGCTTGCCGATCTCGCCAATCGGCAGCTTCACGCCACTGCCCGACTGCACCCAGGTCATGCCCAGTACCCGAGTTTCCGGTCGGATGCCACTGGCGATCGAACCCAGCACTTCATCCACGGACACATCGCGGCTGTTCTCGAACAGCTTGAGCTTGCGCACCTGGGTGCCCTGGCGTTGCTGACGGAATTCCAGAGTGTAGTTGGTCGAGTAGTGCTCGTGCTCGCTGACCAGAATTTCCTGATCCGGGCGCACATGAATGCCGCCGTAAATCATCGCCAGACCTTCAGTGGTGCTGCCGGTGAGGGCGATCTGCTCGGGTTTGGCGTTCAAATAGCGCCCGGCCCAGACCCGCACGTTGTGTTCGCGCTTCTCGGTCTCCTGCAGATCCCAGTCCATGGCGCGACCGGGGTTGCGGTCGATGCTGGCGCGGTGCAAGTCGATGGCGTTGCGTACCGGTGTCGGGTGCGACGTCACCAGAAAATTGGCGAAGTGCAGGTAGTCCGGGTCCTGATTGAACAGCTGGCGCAACTGCATCCATTTGCCTTTGGCCAAGGGCGGCGAACTGGAGGCCAGCGCCGGCAGGCTCACTCCGGCAGTCAGGGGCAGGCCGGCGGCGAGAATGCCGGCCTGTTTGAGGAAGGAACGTCGGTTGGTCATGTCTTCGAATTCGCTTGGAAAAAGTGGCTTCAGTTTTTGGCGACCGGTCGTGCGGATTTCTCGACCTGATCCCAGACCCGCAGGAAGTTGCCGCCCCAGAGCTTGGCGATGTCCGCTTCGCTGTAGCCTCGGCTGATCAGCTCGGCGGTTACGTTGCGCACTTCGCTGACGTCCTTCCAGCCATCGAGGCCGCCGCCGTCGTTGAAGTCGGAACTGATGCCGACATGGTCGATGCCGATCTTTTTCACCGCATAGTCAATCGCGTCGCCGTAGTCCTTGAGGGTGGCCTTGGGTTCCTCGTCGACGATGGCGTAGAGCTCGCTGGCGTATTCGCCGAAACGCTGCTCGGGCCAGACGGTGATGATCGGATCGCCCGGCATCAACGCCATTTCCAGGCCTTGCAGTGGTTGCAGGTCGAAGCGCGCGCGCAGGGCGTTGAGCTTGTCCTGGGTGGCCTGGCTCAGCGGGCGGATGTAGGTGGGGAAGCCAACGATCTGCACCACGCCGCCGCTGTCCTTGATCAGCTGCATTTCCTGGTCGCTGAGATTGCGCGGAATGTCCACCAGGCCTCGGGGCGCGGAGTGCGAGGCCACCATCGGTGTGCGGCTCAGATGCGCCACCTGTTCCAGGGCCTTGGTCGACATCTGCGACACGTCGATGATTACCCCGAGGTCGTTGAGACGATGCACCGCCTGCTTGCCGATCTCCGACAGGCCGCCGAGGGCATCGCGGGAATCGTTGAAGAACGGCAGCGGCCGCGACGAGTCGGCCCAGGCATTGTTGCCCACGTAGCTGAAGCCGAACATGCGCATGCCCCGGGCCGCCCATTTGTCAAGGGCGTTGAGGTCGTTGCCCAGCGGGTAGGCGTTGAGCATGCTCATGAAGATGGCGAACTTGCCTTCGCCGTGCAGGCGCCGGAAGTCCTCGGGGGTGTAGGCGATGGCGACCTGATTGGGGTAGTCGCGGACCATCGCGCTGATGATCTTGTAGCGGGTTTCCTGCTCGAAGCGAGCTTCTTCGATGAAGCCGGCGGTCGGGCGGTGCGGCGCGTTGGGGCCGTTCCAGATTTCCGGCCAGCCGAAGATCGTCAGCGCCGCGCCGGACAGTCGCCCGCGCCCGCTCTTGACCAGGTCGAACTGGCCGCTGCCGTCCTTGTCCGCCTCGTTGCCGGCGGTGCCGAAGTCCATCGGCACGGTGATGTGGCTGTCGAACGAGAGCAGGCGCTCGTGCAGTTCATCGGCCTGTTTCATCACTTTGGCCGGGTAACCGGGGTTGCCTCTGAACCAGTAATCCCAGGCCGCGAAGCCTGCCCCGGCGCCGATCGCCAGGGCCAGCGGCAGGCCGATGAAAAGAGCCTTTTTCGAGCGTGGTGTAGTCATTGCCGTCTCAGTCAGTTCGCCGTCGGGGTGCAGGCGCGGGGGCCTTTGCTATCTGGGAGGAACGAGTGGTCGGGCGCGGAATTTAGGCTGCGATCTTTTCCTGGCACCATAAATTTCCGCCGGCAACAAACGTTCTAGCTGGGATAAAGCCTGCTCAATGGCTGACACAGGTAGGGCAATGACGATTTCTCGACGATGGTTCATGGCGGGCCTGGCGCTGACCGGCGCGGCCGTGCCTGCGGCTTTTTATGGGCATCGCCAATGGACGAAACCGGACCCGACGATCACCCCCGGCGAGGCCTCGTTCGATGTCGCGGACGTGGCCGGCCAGCGTCTGGCCGACTCGCTGCGCGGGGTCTGGCAGATCCGTTTCGAAGGCCGCGATGCCGGGCTTGAAGGCTTGCCCGCGGACGGCCTGGAAGTGTTTCTTGATATCGGCCACAAGGGTCGCGGGCTGATCGGCTTTCTCGATACCGCCGAGCGACTGCGTTCCAGCGAAGCACCGCGTTATCGGGTGCTCGGCGATCTGGCCGCTGGCAAGCCGGCGCAATTGAGCTGGCGGCTGCTCAGCGCCAATGGCAGTTGCGATTACGAATTCAGCATGGCGCTTGACGAAGTCTGGGCCGCGTTCGGCAATGCCGGCAGCGGTTCGTTGAGCGGGCGGGTGCTGGATCTGGATCGGCCGTTGATGCTGACCGCCCAGGACAACCGCTTCATCGCCGTCAAGCGTGTGTTCCCCGAAGCCCGGGAGCGCACCGGGCTGAACGCGCCGCTATTGGCCTGGCTGACGTCGCCTGAACATCGCCTGTTTCATCAGCTCTGGCATGCCTCACGGGACAAATGGCACACCTTGCCTGAAGACAAGCGCGAGGCCCTGCGTGGCATCGGCTGGCAGCCCGGCCCACGAGACAAGGAGCGTGACGCCCGTGGCACGCGCAAGGATCGCAATGGCTCCGGCGTGGATTTTTTCTTCATGCACCGGCACATGCTCGGTACCGCGCGTTCGATTCAGGATCTGCCATCGTGGACGCAATTTCCCCTGCCGCAACCGGAACTGGCCCGGGATCGCATCGGCTTCGCCAATTATTTCGACAACCACGACGGCACCGCGCTGCCGCCGACCTGGCTGGCCGATGACGATGACGAGTACTCGCAGTGGGTCAGCGATATCAAGACCGCCGAGACCTATCACAGCAATTTCCAGGTCTGGGAATCGCAGTACCGCGACCCGCGTTATCTGTCGAAGCTGACGTTGGGGCAGTTCGGTTCCGAGGTGGAACTGGGGCTGCACGACTGGCTGCACATGCGCTGGGCCTCGGTGCCGCGCGATCCGTCCAACGGCCAGCCGGTGCCGTTCGCCCGGGATCCGTCGGACTTTTCCGCGCGATGGTTCGCGGCGGAGAACGACTTTCTCGGCGATCCGTTTTCGTCTCATGTGAGCCCGGTGTTCTGGCATTTCCACGGCTGGATCGACGACCGCCTGGAAGACTGGTTCCGCGCCCATGAGCGCTTCCATCCGGGGGAGGTCACGCGTCAGCAGGTCAACGGTGTGCCGTGGTTTGCGCCGGGGCGCTGGGTCGAAGTCGACGACCCGTGGCTCGGCCCGGACACCCACGGCTGCAGCACGACGCCGGGATTGCAGGCGGGCCGGTCGGTGGAAATGGACCCGGAAACCATGAAACTGGCGCTGCGTATCACCTTTGGCGAGGATGAAAAAAAGCTCAAGGACCTGTTCCGCAAAGTGCCGCAAAGGCCCTGGTATGCGCGGCATTTGAAGGCCAAACAGAGCCAGGCTTGATACCGAGTCATCGTTCATCGCGAGCAGGCTCGCTCCCACATGGGAAGGCATTTCTCCGGGAAGAATGCAGTCAACTGTGGGAGCGAGCCTGCTCGCGATGGCGGTGTGTCAGGCGACATGGATGCTGGATGTGCCGGCCTATTCGCGAGCAAGCCCGCTCCCACATTCGACCGCGTTTGTTCAGGATGAATGCGATCAAACTGTGGGAGCGAGCCTGCTCGCGATGGCGGTGTGTCAGGCGACATCGATGCTGGATGTGCCGGCCTCTTCGCGGGCAAGCCCGCTCCCACAAGTTTCGCGGATGTGCACAACATCTGCGGCTGACACAAACCACTGTGGGAGCGGGCTTGCCCGCGATGGCGGTGTGTCAGGCGACATCGATGCTGGATGTGCCGGCCTCTTCGCGGGCAAGC
>NZ_JBSVXG010000141.1:0-15601 GCF_054070595.1 Pseudomonas sp. SDO55104_S430
ATTCACCGACGATGTCGACTGACACATCGCTTTCGCGAGCAAGCCCGCTCCCACAAGGGGATCTGTGGTGAGAAAGAGGAGCAATGATGAGCAACGAAAAGTACGAACAAGGCCTGAAAATCCGCACCCAGGTGCTCGGCCAGGACTATGTCAATCGCTCGATCCAGAACGCCGACGACTTCACCCGTCCGCTGCAGGAGATGGTCACCGAGTACTGCTGGGGTCATGTCTGGGGCCGCGACGGTTTGTCGCTCAAGGAACGCAGCATGATCAACCTGGCGATGATCTCGGCCCTCAATCGCCCGCACGAACTCAAGCTGCATGTGCGCGGCGCCTTGCGTAACGGCTTGAGTCGTGAGCAAATACGCGAAATTCTGCTTCAGGTCGGCGTTTATTGCGGTGTTCCCGCAGCCGTGGACAGTTTCCGGCTGGCCCGTGAAGCCTTCGCCGAAGCCGACGCAGAGGCCTCCAGTTAACCCCCGGCCATGTCGATGCCCATCTGGCGTCGACAGCCACCTTTAGAGCGTACCCCATGAAACGCCTGCCACTCGACGACAGCTTCAAGGTCAATCGCAACCCCGTTACCCTGCGCGAAATCGTGCTGGATAAACTGCGAAGCGCCATCATGAACTTCCAGCTTCTGCCGGGAGACCGTCTGGTCGAACGCGATCTGTGCGATCGTCTTGGGGTGAGCCGCACATCGGTCCGCGAAGCCTTGCGTCACCTGGAGTCCGAAGGCCTTGTGGAATTCGCCGATGCCAAGGGCCCACGCGTGGCCATCATCACCCTGGAAGACGCCGTCGACATCTACGAGCTGCGCTGCGTGCTCGAAGGCCTGATCGTCCAGTTGTTCACCCTGCGCGCCAAGGCCAAGGACATCAAGGCTCTGGAAAAAGCCCTCGAGGAAAACCGTCAGGCCCTCAAGGAAGGTGAACTGCAACAGGTCATCGACTCGGTTCAGGGTTTCTACGACGTGCTGCTCGAAGGCTCCGGCAACCACGTCGCCGCCACTCAGCTGCGCCAGTTGCAGGCGCGCATCAGCTACCTGCGCGCCACGTCGGTGTCCCAGGAAAACCGTCGCGGCGCCAGCAACCAGGAAATGGAACGCATGGTCGAGGCGATCAAGAGCGGCGATGCGCTGGCCGCCCATCAGGCCTGTATCGATCACGTGCGCGCCGCCGCCACCGTCGCCCTCGAATACCTCAAGCGCAAGCAGGAAGAGACCGGGCCGATCCCTGAGATCGTATTGCCCATCGCCCTCAAAGAACCTCGCATAGGTCGCTAATCATGTTCAGCCCGAGCTTTTGTCCGAAGTGCGGCGCCAATGACCTCAAATCACAGCTGCCGCCGGGCGATACGCACGAGCGACTGATGTGCCGCGGCTGCGGCTACATCCACTACGTCAACCCGAAAATCATCGCCGGTTGTATCATCGAGCAGGATGGCAAATACCTGCTGTGCCAACGGGCGATTCCGCCGCGCCCGGGCACCTGGACACTGCCGGCTGGCTTCATGGAAGCTGGCGAGACCACTGAGCAGGCGGCGTTGCGCGAGGTCTGGGAAGAGAGCGGCGTGCGCGCGGACATCGTCTCGCCCTACTCGATCTTCAGCGTGCCGAAGATCAGCGAGGTGTACATCATCTTCCGCGCCGTCGCCCTGGAGATCACAGGCGAGCACGGGCCGGAGACCATGGACTACAAGTTCTTCGCCCCTGAAGACATTCCGTGGGACAGCATCTACTACCCGGCGATCCGGCAGATTCTCGAGCGCTATATCGAAGAGCGCCAGGCGGGGGTTTACGGGATTTACATCGGCAATGACGATAGCGGGAAGATTCACTTCATCCGCTGATCACGCAGACCCTGTAGGAGCGAGCATGCTCGCGATAGACGTCAACGGTAACGTTGGCTGACTGACACCCCTCGGTGTCTGTACCTCCATCGCGAGCATGCTCGCTCCTACAGGTGGTTACGCCGGGGCGATGCCTTCGACAATCACAATCTCCGCCCGTCCCGCGCCCTCGCGGTGGCGCTTCGCCTCCTGATACTCCGGCGAGCGATAACAGGCCAGCGCCTGCTCATACGAATCGAACTCGATCACCACGTTACGCTGCGCCCCCTGCCCTTCGAGCACTTCGCTGCGCCCGCCGCGGGCCAGCATGCGGCCGCCGTACAGGACGAAGGCCTGCGGGGCACGCTGGGTGTATTGGCTATATTGATCGGGATCGGTGACATCCACGTGAGCTATCCAGTAAGCCTTCATAGTGACCTCTCGGTTTATTTTGTATCATGGTATACCATAATATGAATCTACCGCACACTGAGACTTCATCATGGCCTTCAACACAATCGAAGAAATCATCGAAGATTATCGCCTCGGCAAAATGGTGCTGCTGGTGGATGACGAGGACCGCGAAAACGAGGGTGATCTGTTGCTGGCAGCCGATTGCTGCAGCGCCGAAGCCATCAGCTTCATGGCCCGCGAAGCCCGCGGCCTGATCTGCCTGACCCTGACCGACGAACACTGCCAGCGCCTGGGCCTGGAACAGATGGTGCCCAGTAACGGCAGCGTATTCAGCACCGCCTTCACCGTCTCCATCGAAGCCGCCATCGGCGTGACCACCGGCATTTCCGCCGCCGACCGCGCGCGCACTGTGCAAGCGGCCGTCGCCCCCGGCGCCACCGCCATCGATATCGTCCAGCCCGGCCACATCTTCCCCCTGCGCGCCCGGGAAGGCGGCGTGCTGACCCGCGCCGGGCACACCGAAGCCGGTTGCGACCTGGCGCGTCTGGCCGGCTTCACCCCGGCCTCGGTGATCGTCGAGGTGATGAACGACGACGGTACCATGGCCCGCCGTCCGGACCTGGAAGTCTTCGCGCGCAAGCACGGGATCAAGATCGGTACCATCGCCGACCTGATCCACTACCGCCTGAGCAACGAACACACGGTGGAGCGCATCGGCGAGCGTGAATTGCCCACCGTGCACGGCACCTTTCGTCTGATCACCTTTGAGGATCGCATCGAGGGCGGTGTCCACATGGCAATGGTCATGGGCGAGCTGCGCCGCGAGGAACCGACGCTGGTGCGGGTGCATGTGATCGACCCATTGCGCGATCTGGTCGGCGCCGAATACAGCGGCCCGTCCAACTGGACACTGTGGGCCGCCTTGCAGCGCGTTGCCGAGGAAGGCTGCGGCGTGGTGGTGGTGCTGGCCAACCACGAATCGTCCCAGGCCCTGCTCGAACGCGTGCCGCAACTGACTCAGCCGCCGCGGCAGTTCAGCCGCTCGCAGTCGCGGATTTATTCGGAAGTGGGCACCGGGGCGCAGATTCTGCAGAACCTCGGTGTGGGCAAGCTGCGGCACCTGGGCCCGCCGCTCAAGTATGCGGGGTTGACCGGGTATGACCTGGAGGTGGTGGAGAGCATTCCCTTCACCGGTTGACTCACCTCCCCTTGTAGGAGCGAGGCTTGCCCGCGAAGAGGCCGGCACATTCAACACCTCTGGTGCCTAATACCCAGCCTTCGCGGGCAAGCCTCGCTCCTACAGGGGATTTGTGTGGATCAGGGAATTGGCAGGACAGATAAAAAACCAGATTTGCCAGATAGCCGGTACGGCAAAATGCTTGCACAAAGGTTGGAATACCATAATATGATATTCCATAGACCGGACAGTCCCAGCGACTGGACGGACCTGATGCTCCCGATAGGCGGGCACTGAAAGCCCCGCTCATAAACACAACAATGAGGGCGTAAAAATGGTGTTGAACAAACGTGTATCCGCAGTGCTGTTCGCGGGTCTGCTCAGCGTGACCAGCCAGGCGTTGATGGCGGCTGAAAGCGTCAACTTCGTCAGCTGGGGCGGTACGACCCAGGACGCGCAGAAGCAGGCGTGGGCCGATCCGTTCAGCAAAGCCAGCGGCATCACCGTGGTTCAGGACGGCCCGACCGACTACGGCAAACTCAAGGCCATGGTCGAAAGCGGCAACGTGCAATGGGACGTGGTCGACGTCGAAGCCGACTTCGCCTTGCGCGCCGCCTCCGAAGGCCTGCTCGAACCCCTCGACTTCAAAGTCATCGAGCGCGACAAGATCGATCCGCGTTTCGTCTCCGATCATGGCGTCGGTTCGTTCTTCTTCTCCTTCGTCCTCGGCTACAACGAAGGCAAGCTCGGCGCCGCCAAGCCAACCGACTGGACCGCGCTGTTCGACACCAAGACCTACCCCGGCAAACGCGCCCTCTACAAATGGCCGAGCCCAGGCGTACTCGAACTGGCCCTGCTGGCCGACGGCGTTCCGGCCGACAAGCTCTACCCGCTGGACCTGGACCGCGCCTTCAAGAAACTCGACACCATCAAGAAAGACATCGTCTGGTGGGGCGGCGGCGCCCAGTCGCAACAGCTCTTGGCATCCGGTGAAGCAAGCCTTGGCCAGTTCTGGAACGGCCGCATCCACGCCCTGCAGGAAGACGGCGCCCCGGTCGGCGTGAGCTGGAAACAGAACCTGGTCATGGCCGACATCCTGGTCATTCCAAAAGGCTCGAAGAACAAGGACGCGGCGATGAAGTTCCTGGCCAATGCCAGCAGCGCCAAGGGACAGGCCGACTTCTCCAACCTGACCGCCTACGCCCCGGTCAACGTCGACAGCGTGGCGCGCCTGGATTCCGCGCTGGCACCGAACCTGCCGACGGCCTACGCAAAGGATCAGATCACTCTTGATTTCGCGTACTGGGCCAAGAACGGTCCGAGCATCGCGACACGGTGGAACGAATGGCTGGTCAAATGAAAATGACGGCAACCACGTCCCGTCAATCCACGGCCACCGGGAGCGCCTCTGGCGCTGCCGGACAGGCTTCCGTCAAGGCCGCTGCCATGAACCAATCTCCAACTTTGGCACAACGCTGGCGTGGTTCGAGCAACCTGATCCCCGCCCTGCTGTTCCTGGGCCTGTTCTTCCTGGCACCACTGATCGGCCTGCTGCTGCGCGGTGTGCTGGAACCAGTGCCTGGACTGGGCAACTACGAACAACTGTTCGCCAACTCGGCCTATGCGCGAGTCTTGCTCAACACCTTCTCGGTGGCCGGTCTGGTAACGATTTTCAGCCTGCTGCTGGGCTTCCCGCTGGCCTGGGCGATTACCCTGGTGCCACGTGGCTGGGGTCGCTGGATCCTGAACATCGTGCTGCTGTCGATGTGGACCAGCCTGCTGGCCCGCACCTACTCCTGGCTGGTGCTGCTGCAAGCCTCGGGCGTGATCAACAAGGCGCTGATGGCGATGGGCATCATCGATCAGCCGCTGGAGATGGTGCATAACCTGACCGGCGTGGTGATCGGCATGAGCTACATCATGATCCCGTTCATCGTGCTGCCTTTGCAGGCGACCATGCAGGCCATCGATCCGATGATCCTGCAGGCCGGCTCCATCTGCGGCGCCAGCCCCTGGACCAACTTTTTCCGGGTGTTCCTGCCTCTGTGTCGGCCGGGGCTGTTCTCCGGTGGCCTGATGGTGTTCGTGATGTCCCTCGGTTACTACGTCACCCCGGCACTGCTTGGCGGTGCGCAGAACATGATGCTGCCCGAGTTCATCATTCAGCAGGTGCAGTCGTTCCTCAATTGGGGCCTGGCCAGCGCCGGTGCCGCGTTGCTGATCGTCATCACCCTGGTGCTGTTCTACTTCTACCTGAAGCTCCAACCGGAATCCCCGGTCGGCGCCAGCAACGCGAGGTAAGCCGTCATGCTCCTGACTCCCAATGCCATGAGCCGCCGGATGCGCTTCGGCCTGTACGCCACCACCGGGCTGATCGGGCTGTTCCTGCTGCTGCCGATCGTGTTCATCGTCCTGCTGTCGTTCGGCTCGTCCCAGTGGCTGGTGTTTCCGCCACCGGGCTGGACCGTGAAGTGGTATACCCAGTTCTTCTCCAACGCCGACTGGATGAACGCCGCGCTCGCCAGCCTCAAGGTCGCGGTACTGACCACGATCTTCGCCGTCGCCCTGGGTCTGCCCACCGCGTTCGCCTTGGTGCGCGGTCGCTTCCCGGGCCGGGAAATGCTCTACGGGCTGTTCACCCTGCCGATGATCGTGCCGCTGGTGATCATTGCGGTGGCGGTGTACGCGCTGTTCCTGAAACTGGGTTACACCGGGACCATGTTCGCCTTTGTGGTCAGCCACGTGATCGTCGCGTTGCCGTTCACCATCATCTCGATCATCAACTCGTTGAAGCTGTTCGATCAGTCGATCGAGGATGCGGCGGTGATCTGCGGCGCCTCGCGGCTGCAAGCGGTGTTCAAGGTGACCTTTCCGGCGATCCGTCCGGGCATGGTCGCCGGCGCTCTCTTCGCCTTTCTCGTCTCGTGGGACGAGGTGGTGCTGAGCGTGATGATGGCCAGCCCGACCCTGCAAACCCTTCCAGTGAAAATGTGGACCACTCTGCGCCAGGACCTGACGCCCGTGATCGCCGTCGCCTCGACGCTGCTGATCGGCCTTTCGGTATTGGTCATGGTCATCGCCGCTGCCTTGCGCCGGCGCAACGAAATCAGCGCCTGAGCGCCAGGAGTACGACATGAGTGCAGTGATCAAAGATGCCGCGCAGCAGAACGACAAGCCCCTGGTGAGCCTGCGCAACCTGAACAAGTTTTATGGCGACTTCGCCGCCGTGGACAACATTTCCCTGGACATCAAGGACGGCGAGTTCCTGACCTTCCTCGGCTCCAGCGGCTCCGGCAAGAGCACCACGCTGTCGATGCTCGCCGGCTTCGAAACCCCGAGCAGCGGCGAGATCCTGGTCAACGAGCAATCCCTGGTGAACGTGCCGCCGCACAAGCGCGACATCGGCATGGTGTTCCAGCGCTACTCGCTGTTTCCGCATCTGTCGGTGCGCGACAACATCGCGTTCCCCTTGAGCATTCGCAAACTGGACGCCGCCGAGCGTGATCGCCGGGTCGATGCGATGCTCAAGCTGGTGCAACTGGATAAATTCGCCCACCGCCGCCCTTCGCAGCTTTCCGGTGGCCAGCAGCAACGCGTCGCCATCGCCCGGGCGCTGGTCTACGAACCACGCATCCTGCTGATGGACGAACCCCTCGGTGCGCTGGACAAGAAACTGCGCGAAGACTTGCAGGATGAACTGCGTCAATTGCATCGCCGCCTGGGCATCACCATCGTTTACGTGACCCACGACCAGGAAGAAGCCATGCGCCTGTCACAGCGCATCGCGATCTTCAGCCACGGCAAGATCGTCGGCCTGGGCAGCGGTTATGACCTGTACCAGAATCCGCCGAATGCGTTTGTCGCCTCGTTCCTGGGCAACTCGAACTTCCTCAAGCTCAAGGCCCAGGGCAATGCGGTGGCGACTTTTGAAGGGCAGCCGCTGTCGATTCGTCTGACTTCAGGTCTGCAAACCGAACAGGACGTGTTGCTGATGGTGCGTCCGGAAAAGGCTCTGGCTTTGAGTGTGCAGCAGGCTACCGAAGAGCCGCTGGCCGCCGGCTGGAACGAAGTGTCGGCCACGGTGGTGGAAGTGTTGTTCCTCGGTGAAAGCCAGACCTGTAGCGTTGTGACGTCTGGCGGCACCTCGATGACCGTTAAGGCGCTTTCGGCTGCCGGCATGCCGCTCAAGGCGGGCGATCCAGTGAAGGTCCGCTGGGCCACGGCGGATGCCTGTGTGTACACCGAATGGGCGGAAAGCGATTTGAACAAGGCTGCTGGGGCACATTGATGTAGAGCGATCCATGCTAGTGGATCGCAATTGAAGAGTCACCCTCGGGTCGCCGCAACGTCGGGTTGCGGTGGCCTTTTTTTTGCATATTGATCAGGGCTTTCTGGTGCCTGTGCCGCCGTCTTCGCGGGCAAGCCTCGCTCCTACAGTGGGCAATATGAAAAAGGCCTGCGATTGCAGGCCTTTTCTTTGTTACGGCTTGTGCGCCCGCGACAGGAACTCGTGGGACTGCATTTCCAGCAACCGGCTGAGGGTCCGCTGGAACTCGAATGTCAGGCGTCCGCCGGTGTAGAGGTCTTTGAGCTCCACTTCGGCAGAAATGATCAGTTTCACGTTACGGTCGTAGAACTCGTCGACCATGTTGATGAAACGACGGGCGATGTCGTCGGTGGTGACGCTCATCTGCTCGACGCCGCTGAGCAGCACGGCGTGGAAGATCTTGCCCAGTTCGATGTAGTCGTTCTGGCTGCGCGGGCCGTCGCACAGTTCGCGGAAGTCGAACCAGGCCACGTCGTCGCAGGTGCGCAAGGCGCGGATTTCGCGGTTTTCAATGATCAGCACATCGTTCTCGACCGCTGCCGTGCATTCCGGCGTCAGCGCGCGGAAGCTCTTGCGCAGGCTTTCGTGGGCGGCTTCGTCGAGTGGGAAGTGGAACAGTTCCGCCTGCTCGAGGTGGCGCAGACGATAGTCGACGCCGCTGTCCACATTGACGATATCGGTGTGCAGCTTGATCAGCGCGATGGCCGGCAGGAAACGCGCACGTTGTAGACCGTCCTTGTACAAGCCGTCCGGCACGATGTTCGAGGTCGCGACCAGGGTCACGCCGTTCTTGAACAGTTCTTCCATCAGAGTGCCGAGAATCATGGCGTCGGTGATGTCGGAAACGAAGAATTCATCGAAGCAGATCACCCGGGTCTCGGCGGCGAAACGCTTGGCGATGATGGTCAGCGGGTTTTTCTCGCCGCCCAGGGTCTTCATTTCTTCGTGCACGCGCTTCATGAAGCGGTGGAAGTGGGTACGGGTCTTTTCCTTGAACGGCAGCGCTTCAAAGAAGGTGTCGACCAGGTAAGTCTTGCCGCGGCCTACGCCGCCCCAGAAATACAGGCCCTTGACCGGGGTCTGATCTTTCTTGCCAAACAGTTTGCCCAGCAGGCCCGGTTTGTTCTGCTCGGCCGCGACCAGATCGTCGTAAAGGCGCTGCAAATGACGCACGGCAGTTTCCTGCGCAGCGTCATGGAAGAACTCCGGGCGTTTCAGATCAGCTTGATATCGTTCTAGGGGCGTCATAATTCGTTAGCAAGGCAACAAAAACGGGCCGTCACTTTAGCGATGGCCCGTGGGAATGGCAATCAGCCCTTGGTCGGGGCGAGCCGTTGGTTAGTCCTGAGTCGGCGTCAGGGCAATGCGCAGAGCGTCGATCGCCATGTCGCGGGCGGCGCTGTCGGCGAAAGCCGGGCTGTCGGCAACGCACTCGCCTTCCAGCCAGACGCTGAAGCTCAGGTCTTCGCTGCGCACGTCCAGTGGCTGGCCCGCTTGCAGTTGCTTGGTCACCTGGCCTGCGGTTTTACCGTCGGCGAAGTTGCGGGACAGCAGCAGTTGTTCGCCATCGGCCGCCAGCAGACGGAAGCGGAAACTGCCGTCGTCTTCGCGGAAGCTGACGAAACGCGCAGCTTTGGCTGCTTTCTTCTTGGTGGTCGCCGCCACTTGTGTCTGGGCGACAAAGGAGCGCAGGCCCACCGCTTCACGCAGCTCCTGAAGGAAAGGCGTCGCCACCGCACGGGCTTTTTTCGCGCCGTGTTGCAGGATGTCTTCCAGGTCCGCCGGGCGCTCGATCAGCTGTTGATAACGTTCGCGGGACTCGCCCAGCTCGTTGTCCAGCAACTGGAACAGGCGGTTCTTCGCCTCGCCCCAACCCAGCCCCTGCAGCAGTTCGCCGCGGAACTCGTCGGCTTGCGCCGGGGTGGCGAAGGCCTGGAACAGGGTGAACAGGTGCGAATTGTCCGGATCTTTCGCTTCGCCCGGGGCACGGGAGTCGGTGACGATCCGCGAAATCGCGTCTTTCATTTCCTTGGCGCTGCTGAACAACGGAATGGTGTTGTCGTAGCTCTTGGACATCTTGCGACCGTCCAGGCCCGGCAAGGTGGCCACGCTTTCCTCGATCAGCGCTTCGGGCATGGTGAAGAACTCCTTGCCCTGGCCGAACAGGTGGTTGAAGCGCTGGCCGATGTCGCGGGCCATTTCCACGTGCTGGATCTGGTCGCGACCGACCGGCACCTTGTGCGCGTTGAACATCAGGATGTCCGCGGCCATCAGCACCGGGTAGCTGTACAGGCCCATGGTGATACCGGCATCCGGGTCTTCACCGGTCTCAACGTTCTTGTCCACCGAAGCCTTGTAGGCGTGGGCGCGGTTGAGCAGGCCCTTGGCGGCGACGCAGGTCAAAAGCCATGTCAGCTCGGGGATTTCCGGGATGTCCGACTGGCGGTAGAACGTCACGCGGTCCACATCCAGGCCACCGGCCAGCCAGGTCGCGGCGATTTCCAGACGCGAGCGCTGGATGCGCAGCGGGTCATCGCACTTGATCAGGGCGTGATAGTCGGCCAGGAAATAGAACGAGTCGGCATTGCTGTCGCGGCTGGCGACGATCGCCGGGCGAATGGCGCCAGCGTAGTTGCCCAGGTGCGGCGTGCCGGTGGTGGTGATGCCAGTGAGGATACGGGTACGAGTCGTCATGGGTAATCGCTTGTCAGACTGCAATCAATTCGAAAGACGCGGCAGGATAAGATCCTTTAGATCGGTCAGCTTGCCATGAAAAAAGTGTCCGCATTCTGCCACTTTCAGCAGCTCATGGGGGCGTTCAAGTTGTTCGGACCAGTCGTAGACGACTTGCGGCTCGATGACTTCGTCGGTTTCCGGCTGGATCACGGTCAGTTCGCACTGCTGCGGCAGCTGATCCTGATCGCCCAGACGCATCACCGCCGGCGCGACCATGAACAGGTGTTTGATCTGCTCGCCCCGGGATTCCAGGCGTCCGCCAAGGCTGGCGGCGACGAAACCGCCGAAGGAGAAGCCGAACAGGGTCAGTGGCAGATCCGGGTGCTTTTCCCGAAACCATGCCGCGGCGGCCTGGGCGTCATCGACTTCGCCAGTGCCCATGTCGTGCGTGCCTTCGCTCGCGCCGACGCCGCGGTAGTTGAAGCGCAGGGTGATCAGCCCGGCGTCGCGCGCCGTGCGCTGCAGGGTCGAGACCACCTTGTTGAGCATGGTGCCGCCCTGCACCGGGTTGGGGTGGCAGATCAGCGCAATGCCGCGCGGCTGCTCGTTATCAAGGCTCTTGTTTTCCAGAAGCAGGGCTTCCAGTTGGCCGACCGGGCCATCAATCACTACAGGGGTTTCACGCATCAGCAAGGAAAGAACTCCGTGACCTTGAATCGGGTCGACTCGTCTAGCAAATTGTCTGTGACTGTCTATTGCGAGCGAATCGCGGTATACAGCGCAGGTTCGAGCCGTTAACGTAAAGCAAAGCCGTTTATAGAGGAAGGACTCGTGGAACACTCGCTCTTAGTTTGGTTGTTGCCGACTCTTGCCCTGGTTGTGGGTGTCGCCATTGGATTCCTGATCGCTCGCCTTGCGCCGAATGCCGCGCCTAGCAGCACGCAACGTCAGCTGGACGATATTCAGGAACGTTTCGACAGTTATCAGAACGAGGTGGTGACCCACTTCAATAGCACTGCGACGCTGGTCAAGAAACTGACTCAGAGCTATCAGGAAGTGCAGGAACATCTCGCCGAGGGTGCCAACCGCCTGGCCCTGGACGAGCAGACCCGCCAACGCCTGCTGGCCTCCCTGCACGCCGACGCGACGCAGGCTCCACGGGAACGCCTGACGCCACCGCGCAGCCAGGAACCACCGCGCGACTACGCGCCAAAAGCCCCGAACTCCCCGGGCATGCTTGATGAGCATTATGGTTTGAAGAAGTAATCGGTCTTCGCGCCAACAAAAAGCCCCCGGACATGTGAATGTCCGGGGGCTTTTTTGTGTCTGATGGTTTGAGGGTGAATGTTGCGCCTTCATCGCGAGCAGGCTCGCTCCCACAGTGGATCGCGTTCCCATGTGGGAGCGAGCCTGCTCGCGATAGGGCCATTAGCGGCAAACCAACACTTAGCCCAGCACCTCCCCCGCCACCTGATCAATCGCATCCTTGGTAATGCCCACAATCAGATCCGCCTCAGCCTCAGTCAGCACCAGCGGCGGCGCGAAGCCGAGGATGTCGCCGTGGGGCATCGCCCGGGCGACCATGCCGCGCTCAAGGCAAGCGGCGGACACCTTCGGACCGACCTTCAATGCGGCATCGAATGGCGTGCGCTGTTCGCGATCGGCCATGAACTCCACGGCAGCGAGCATGCCGTCGCCACGCACTTCACCCACCAGCGGATGGCCTTCGAGGGTTTCGCGCATCCGGCGGTTGAGGTAGGCACCCACCTTGTCGGCATTGGCCGTGAGGTTTTCCCGCTCCAGGATGTCGAGGTTGGCCAAGGCCGCCGCTGCACAAATCGGATGCCCGGAGTAGGTCCAGCCATGGCCCATCGGACCGTGGGATTCGGAGGCTTTTTCGATCACGTCCCAGACCTTTTCCCCGACGATCACCGCCGACAGCGGCGCATAGGCGCTGGTCAGGCCTTTGGCGGTGGTGATCAGGTCCGGGCGCATGCCATAACGCTGGCTGCCCATCTTCGAACCCAGGCGACCGAAGGCGCAGACCACTTCGTCGGCGATCAGCAGCACGTCGTACTTGTTCAGCACCGCCTGGATCGCCGCCCAGTAGCCCGCCGGTGGAACGATGATGCCGCCGGTGCCCATCAGCGGCTCGCCGATGAACGCGGCCACGGTGTCCGGGCCTTCGGCCAGGATCATTTTTTCCAGCTCGTCGGCGCAGTAGCGCACGAACGCCGCTTCATCCATGCCGGTGGGCGCCTTGCGGTACCAGTGCGGGCAGACGGTGTGCTTGATGCCTTCGGCCGGCAGGTCGAAATGCTGGTGGAAGCTCGGCAGACCGGTCAGGCTGCCGGTCATGATGCCCGAGCCATGGTAGCCACGGTCGCGGGAGATGATTTTCTTCTTCTGCGGCCGGCCCAGCACGTTGTTGTAGTAACGCACCAGCTTGATCTGGGTTTCGTTGGCGTCGGAACCGGACAGGCCGTAGTAGACCTTCTTCATGCCTTCCGGTGCCCAGTCGATGATGCGGCTCGACAGTTCGATGATCGCCTCGGTCGAGTGGCCGACGTAGGTGTGGTAGTACGCGAGCTCCTTGGCCTGCTTGTAGATGGCGTCCGCCACTTCGGTGCGGCCGTAGCCGATGTTGACGCAGTACAGGCCGGCGAAGGCATCGATCAGTTCACGGCCTTCATGGTCGCGGATGCGGATGCCCGATGCGCCCTTGATGATGCGTCCCTTCAGCGCACCGCTGGCATGGTCGTGGGCGTGGGTCGAAGGGTGCATGAAGTGGGTACGGTCTTGCTCGAACAGCGCGTCGAATTCTTGGTTCATGGCAATCTCCTTAAAAGGGCCTCAGAACTGGCCTTGATGGTGCAGACAGAAGTATTTGGTTTCGACAAAGGCTTCGAAGCCCTCGGCGCCGCCTTCACGGCCCAGCCCCGAGGCTTTCATGCCACCGAAGGGAATCGGATGGCCGGTGAACTTGACGCCGTTGACCGCGACCATGGCGTGGTCGAGACGGCGGATCAGCGGGTAGATCAGGTCCAGGCGATTGGAACAAATGTAGGCCGCCAGACCGTATTCTGTGTCGTTGGCCATCTCGACAGCCTCATCGAGGGTGTCGAACGGCATCACCCCGGCAATCGGCGCGAAGTTCTCTTCGCGGTAGATGCGCATTTGCGGGGTGACATCGGCCAGTACCGTGGGCTGGTAGAACAGGCCGCCGAGGGCATGGGCTTCGCCGCCCACCAGCCGTTGCGCGCCCAGTTGCAACGCATCGGCCACACGCTCGGCGGTGACGTCGAACGCGGCCTGGTGCATCAACGGACCGACATCTACCTGTTGCTCCCGCTCGCCGATCATCGCCGGGCCGACCCGCAGCTCGCGCACGGCCTCGGCAAAGCGCTTGAGAAATTCCGGATAGACCGCACGCTCGACCATGATCCGGTTGGCGGCGCAGCAGTCCTGGCCGGAAGTCTGGAACTTGGCGGCCACCGCGACTTTCACCGCCAACTGCAGATCGGCATCGGCGCAGACAATGAACGGCGCGTTGCCACCCAGTTCCAGCGAGACTTTCTTCACGTCCTGAGCAGCCGCTTGCAGGACCAATTTACCGACACGGGTGGAACCGGTGAAACTCACCGAGCGCACGCGAGTGTCCTGCACCAGGGTTTGCATGGCCATCTGCGGTTCGCCCAGCACCACGTTGAATACGCCGGCGGGGAACCCGGCCTCTTCCGCCAGTTGCGCCAGGGCGAACGCCGAGTACGGGGTTTCGTGGGCCGGCTTGACGATCACGGTGCAACCGGCGGCCAGGGCGGCGGCGGCTTTGCGGGTGATCATGGCCGAGGGGAAATTCCACGGTGTCAGCAGTGCGCAAACGCCGACCGGTTCCTTGACCGTACCCAGATGAGCGCCGGGAATGTGGCTGGGAATGTTCTGCCCATAGAGACGCCGGGCTTCTTCGGCGAACCACGGAATGAAGCTGGCAGCGTAGGCGATTTCACCCCGGGATTCGGCCAGGGACTTGCCCTGCTCCAGGCTGAGAATCCGCGCCAGGTCTTCCTGGTGTTCCAGGATCAGTGCCGCCCAACGCCGCAGAATCGCCCCGCGGGTTTCCAGGCTCTGCTCACGCCAATCGGCAAACGCCCGGTGTGCGGCATCGACGGCGGCGACGATCTGCGGTTGATCGAGCATTGGCACATGGCCGATCAGTGTCTGATCCGCCGGGTTGTGCACGGCGATGCTGTGGCCACTGTCGCTGTGCACCCAATGGCCATCGACATAGCAGAGGGCTTTGAACAGCAGGGGATGTTTGTAGGTCATGGCATTGACTCCGAACCGTGTGCGTGGAGTCCATGCTAGGTCAGCGAGGGGTTGGGGAATTGGGGTTTGGAGGGGGTTGGGCAGGTGGTTTTTTCTGATTGAGCGGGGGTGATTCGGAGGTTTTTGCGGTGGGGCTACCAACATCACTTCCCCCCTGTGGGAGCGAGCCTGCTCGCGATGAGACCAGCAATTTCAACATCACTGTTGCATGAGATACCGCCATCGCGAGCAGGCTCGCTCCCACAGTTTGTTGTGTGGTGATCTGAAGATCAGGATTCCTGAGACAACTCCGCCGGCAAGGCCCCGGCCGTCTTGATGGTCTTGGTGACGATGTAGGTGAAGTACCGCTCGATCCCCAGGTCATCGAGCAGTAGCTGATCAATGAAGCGCTGGTAGTGATCGATGTCCGGCGCCTGGATCATCGCCATGTAATCCACACCACCACCGGTGGCGTAACAGAAGGCCACTTCCGGCGCGTCGTTCATGCGTTGTTCGAAGCGCCGCATGTCCTGCGCGGTGTGGCGGGCCAGGGTGATTTCCACCAGCACCTGCTGGCTCTTGAACACCGCGCCCCAATCGATCTGCGCCCGGTAGCCCTTGATCAGGCCGAGGGATTCGAGTTTGCGCACGCGCTCCCAGGCCGGGGTGACCGACAGGTTGATCGCCTCGGCCAGGCTCGACTTGGTGATACGCCCGTCGTCAGCGAGGATTCGCAGGATTTTCAGGTCATAGCGATCGAGTTTGTGCATGGGCCGGGAAGCTCCTGAATGAATGGAAAACCCCTGTGGGAAATGAACCAGTGGGAGCGAGCCTGCTCGCGATGCGGTGTGTCAGTCGCAACCATGTTGACT
>NZ_JBSVXG010000142.1:0-15464 GCF_054070595.1 Pseudomonas sp. SDO55104_S430
TCGTTCCCACGCTCTGCGTGGGAATGCAGCCCGGGACGCTCCGCGTCCCAAAGTCCAAAGCCGAACGCGGAGCGTCCGTTGAGGCATTCCTTTGCTGCGCGTGGGAACGATCAACAATCGGGTCGCCGCGATCTTTTAGCGGTGCATTCAGCTTAGGTTCAGGTAAATGTCAATGACTGCCATTTGGGAATGAGTGTCATTATGTTACAACTTAGCACCCTATCTATTCGTGACACGGTGCTGAATGCTCGTTCCTTTTCTGATCATGCTGCGCGAAGGCATCGAGGCTGCGTTGATCGTTGGCATCATTGCCAGCTACCTCAAACAGACCGGTCGCGGTCAGTGGATGCCGGCAGTGTGGGTCGGCGTGTTTCTCGCCGCGGCGCTAGCCCTGTTGGTCGGTGGCGGGCTGGAACTGGTCAGTGCCGAGTTTCCGCAGAAGCAGCAGGAACTGTTTGAGGGCGTGGTCGGCCTGGTGGCCGTGGGCATTCTCAGTTCCATGGTGTTCTGGATGCGCAAGGTGTCGCGTTCGATCAAACACTCGCTGCAAGCATCCCTCGATCAGGCGCTGACCGGCTCGAAACATCAGGTAACCGCGCTGATCGCCATGGTGTTTTTCGCTGTGGCTCGGGAAGGTCTGGAGACGGTGTTTTTCCTGCTCGCGGTGTTCCAGCAGAGCGAAGGCCCGGCGGCACCGATTGGTGCGCTGCTCGGGCTGATCCTGGCGATTGTCATCGGTTTCCTCATTTACACCGGCAGCATGCGTCTGAACCTCGGTGCGTTCTTTCGCTGGACCGGGTTGTTCATCCTGGTGGTGGCTGCCGGGATCCTCGCCAACTCTGTGCAGGCCCTGCATGAAGCCGGGGTCTGGAATCACCTGCAAACCGTGCTTTTCGATATCAGCGCCGTCCTGCCGATGGATGGGCCGCTGGGGTCGGTGCTGGCCGGGATGTTCGGGTATCAGGATGCACCGACGGTCAGCACGCTGGGGGCGTATGTGATTTATCTGGTGGTGGCGTTGGTGATGTTTTTCTACCCGGCCCCTGCCGCACCCGTCCCCTGTAGGAGCGAGCACGCTCGCGATGGTCGTTAACGATAACGCGGGGAATCTGATGCCCCGCGGTGTCCGGGCCTCCATCGCGAGCCTGCTCGCTCCTACAGGGGGTGTGGCGTTTTCAGAATTACTTCCAGTCAGTAAGGGCTCTCATGCCAAACCAACTCCCTCCAAAGGCGTCCCCTCTCCGTGCCCTGCGCTGGGCGGTGGCCGGCTCAGTGGTCGTGATGATCGCCGCCGGCGGCCTGTTCTATTACGCCTCGAAAATGGCCGCCTCCAGGCGCCAGGCCAACCACGATGAAGTGGTGGTGACCATTCAATCCCACAACTGCGAACCCAACGCTCTGACCGTACCGGCCGGGCGCGCGAGCTTCCGCATCGTCAACCGCTCGGATCGGGCCGTGGAGTGGGAAATCCTCGACGGCGTGCTGGTGATCGAGGAACGGGAAAACATTGCCCCGGGCCTGAGCCAGGTGATCAACGCCAACCTGCAACCCGGCGACTACACCATCACCTGCGGCCTGTTGAGCAACCCGCGCGGCACCCTGCACGTGACCCCGACCGCCGCCTCCGATGCAGCGGCCAGGGCCAGGCCGTCGATGGTGGCGTTCGTCGGGCCGTTGTCGGAATTTCGCGTGTATCTGAGCAGCCAGAGCACTGCACTGATCAAGGCCGTCAGCGCCCTGGAACAGGCCATCGAATCCGGCGATCTGAACCAGGCACAAACCCTGTACGCGCCGGCTCGCGCCGCCTATCAACGCATCGCCCCCGCCGCGCAGCGCCTGGCCGAGTTGGACAACGCTATCAACGCCCGCGCCGACTACTTCGAGAAACGCGAGCAGGACCCGGCCTTCGTCGGCTTCCATCGCCTGGAATACGCGCTGTTCCAGCAACGCAACCTCGACGGCCTGACACCGATTGCCCAACGTCTGTCGAGCGATGCCACCACGCTCAAGCAGCAATTGCTGGCCCAGACCCTGCCACCAGAGCAGCTGGTGAGCATCGTAGTGCGCAATCTCAACACCCTGGCCGATGTACGCGCCAGCAGCGGTGAGGAAGAACGCTACAGCCATACCGATCTGAACGGTTTTGCCGGCAACCTCGACGCCGCGCGCAAAGTGGTCGAGCTGTTGCGCCCGCTGCTGGGCAAGTCCGCCGCCGACCTGCTGCCGAAAATCGACAGCGCCCTCACCGCCTTCGACGCCCAACTCAACACTTTCAAGCTCAAGGACGGCTACGCCAGCTACGACAGCGTCAGCGCCGATCTGCGCAAGCAGATCGCCGACAAGGCCAAGGCCCTGGCCGGCGCACTCGACGCCATCGATCCCGCCCTCGGCCTGTCCGGCCTGTAAGCAGAAGACGACTTCCAGATGAACGATTCAGAACAATTCAACCTCCAGCGCCGCCGAGTATTGATGGGCATGGGTGCCGCCGGTGTGGCGCTGGCGGGCTCCGCCTTGAGCTGCCCGGCCATGGCCGCCGCCCCCGCACAAGTCACCGAAGCGCCCAGCAGTGACCGCACCGAAGACCGCCACGAGTTCCACGGCAAGCACCAGAGCGGCATCGTCACCCCGCGCCCTGCGTCCGGCATGCTGGTGTCGTTCGATGTGCTGGCCAGCGACCGCGACGACCTGGAGCGACTGTTCCGCACTCTCAACGAACGCATTGCGTTCCTGATGAAGGGCGGCCCGGTGGCCCAGGTCGATCCGAAGCTGCCGCCCGTGGACTCGGGGATCCTCGGGCCGATCGTCACCCCGGACAACCTGACCATCACCGTGTCGGTGGGCGAATCGCTGTTCGACGAGCGTTTCGGCCTGGCCGACGCCAAACCCAAGCGCCTGATGCGCATGGTCGGTTTCCCCAACGATGCCCTTGAAGCCGATTGCTGCCACGGCGACTTGAGCCTGCAGTTCTGCGCCAACACCGCCGACACCAACATCCACGCCCTGCGCGACATCGTGAAGAACCTGCCGGACCTGCTGCTGGTGCGCTGGAAACAGGAAGGCAGCGTCCCGCCCCAGGCCCCGGCGAAGCCCGGCGTGCCGGCGCAAAGCGCGCGCAATTTTCTGGGCTTTCGCGACGGTTCGGCCAACCCCGACTCCAACGACGACAAAACCATGGACCGCATCGTCTGGGTCCAGTCGGGCAGCGACGAGCCTGCGTGGACCGCGGGCGGCAGCTATCAGGCGGTGCGCATCATCCGCAACTTCGTCGAGCGCTGGGACCGCACGCCCTTGCAGGAACAGGAAAGCATTCTCGGCCGGGTCAAAAGCAGCGGCGCGCCCATCGGTGGGAACCACGAAACCGAGATTCCGAACTACGCCAAGGACCCGGAAGGCAAGCTGACCAAGCTCGACGCGCACATCCGCCTGGCCAACCCGCGCACCGCCGCGAGCCAGGCCAACCTGATCCTGCGCCGGCCGTTCAACTACTCCAACGGGGTCAACAAGAACGGTCAGCTGGACATGGGCCTGCTGTTCATCTGTTACCAGGCCGACCTGGAAAAAGGCTTCATCACCGTGCAGACCCGCCTGAACGGCGAGCCGCTGGAGGAATACCTCAAGCCGGTCGGCGGCGGGTACTTCTTCACCCTGCCCGGTGTGACCGGCGAACGGGATTTCATCGGCCGCTCGCTGCTCGATGCCACACAACCCACAAAAACCGCATAACCACACACAACAACGGAGCCGTCCCATGAAAAAGTCGCCACTGGCGTTATTGCTCGCCCCCGGTTTGCTCTCCCTCGGTTTACTCGGCGCGCCGTTTTCCGCCTTCGCGGCGACGGCGCCGCTGGAGTTGGTGCAGCCGATTTCCGACTACAAGATCTACGTCACCGAGCAACTGGATGAGCTGGCCAGCCACACCCAGCAGTTCACCGATGCAGTGAAAAAAGGCGACCTGGCCACCGCGAAAAAGCTCTATGCGCCGACCCGGGTTTACTACGAGTCGATCGAGCCGATTGCCGAGCTGTTCAGTGACCTGGACGCGTCCATCGACTCCCGGGTCGACGACCACGAAAAAGGCGTGAAAGCCGAAGATTTCACCGGCTTCCACCGCATCGAATACTCGCTGTTCTCGGAAAACAGCACCAAGGGCCTGGACGGACTGGCGGACGGTCTGAACAAGGACGTCAAAGACCTGCAGACCCGCGTCGCCGGCCTGACCTTCCCGCCGGAAAAAGTCGTCGGCGGCGCCGCGGCGCTGCTCGAAGAAGTGGCGGCGACCAAGGTCTCCGGTGAAGAAGATCGCTACAGCCACACCGACCTGTATGACTTCCAGGGCAACATCGACGGCGCGAAGAAAATCGTCGACCTGTTCCGTCCGCAGATCGAGAAACAGGATGCGGCCTTCATCGCCAAGGTCGACAAGAACTTCGCCACGGTGAACAAGATCCTGGCCAAGTACAAAACCAAGGACGGCGGTTTCGAGACCTACGACAAAGTGAAGGAAAACGACCGCAAGGCGCTGGTGGGGCCGGTCAATACACTGGCTGAGGACTTGTCGACGTTGCGCGGCAAGTTGGGTTTGAACTAGTCGATATCAATCGCGAGCAGGCTCGCTCCCACAGGTTTCTGTAGGAGCGAGGCTTGCCCGCGAAGGCGTCAGATCCGTCAACATCGATGTTGAATTTGCCGGTCTGTTCGCGGGCAAGCCTGGTTCCTACATGGGTATAGGCTGTGGGGTGGCGTCGGTTTGCGGATCAGGCTCATCCACCAGGTCCGAAGGCTTGAAATTGTCCAGGGCCGGGCCATAGGGGCGTCCTTTGTCGTCAAGCGGATACCAATTGGGGCCGACCTTGCCTGCGAAAATGTTATCCAATTGCTCCTTGTCCCCGGTCGTACCCATCGCCGTGCGTTCAAGATTGCCCTTCAATCGCATCTTCGCACTGATGCTCGACATCGCTACACCACTGAACAGGCATCGAATACGTTCTGCCACTGGGTACAGAATTCCGAAGTTTTTCGGGGTGATGAGTACGCGCATTGCCACCATGCGCCCCAGATACCTGATGCCTCTTGCGCCGCCTGCCAGCATGTCCGGAACGCCGCCCAACGGATTGATCACGGACACCAGCGTTCCGGTGGCGATTTTCAGGATCTGGAAGGCTTTCACCCTGATCGGCAAGATCGATTTGGCCACGGAAACGATCTTGCCGGGCGAGCCCACCAGGCCCAATGCCACGGCAATCGCATCGCCAAAACAACCGAAAGTCCCCCTGAGCAGCCCTTTACGGGATCCTGATTTCAAGTCCTCGACGCAGCCGACAAAGGGGATGAGACCGAGCAGGAAGTTGCCGATTTTCTTCCAGTAGGCTTCCCGCTCCTCCCGGGATGTCGTGTCATTGGCGTCGTCGAAAAAGAACTTTTTTTGCCCCTGCAGGAAATTGCCGCCGACGATGCGTCTGACGATGGCGGAGATCTTGCTCGAGTGGTAGCTATCAGGCACATAGGACGATTCGTCGGCGTATCCGGTCAGCACCTTGCCGGGAAAGCTTGCGCCCATCTTGTCGATGATCAGCCGGGGCGATTTCACATCGGCTTTCAGCGGGGCGCCCCTGAACCAGGCGTCGGCGTCGAAAGGCAGATCCTCGCCACGCACGACATCGACTCTTATCGACGAACCGCCGGAGATTCGCGTCTTTTCCACCACGGTTTTGCCGCCCAGAGGAAGCTTTTCGGGTAAATCGGGACGCCAGATGATTTTCATCAGCGTCGGGTGGATTTCGAAGTAGGTCACCTTGCCCAGATATTCGCAGCCAAGCAGGACGGCGAATTGCGCGGTGCCACCAGTAATATCCTCCTCGCTCTCCATGTCCTTGATGTAGCCTGTCTCTTCACGCAGCGTATACAACTGAACGGTGCCCAGTTCGATGCACTGTCGGTCTTGCAGCGGCAATTCGGCGAACAGCGTTTTGATCGGCGCAATGAAGGCTTTCCTGAACTGGTCGAAATGCTCGTCGACCGCGTCCGAAAAGACTTCGTTGATGTCGGGCAGCAGGGGAATTTTTTTATCGAAGTCCTTGAAGTTGTTTTCAACCAGCATCCACCACTTGCCTGGCACCAGGTCACCGGACATATAGATCTCGAGCAGGTCCCGGAAGCCGGTCCTGGTCGCTAGTTGATTCCATTCGGCACCGACATTTCTCGACCAGAGCCGCTTGCCGATGATTTCGCTTTTACTGGACTCGGGGAACACTTCCAGAAGCGCTTTGATCGCCATTTGCGTGCGCGTCTCGAGCGGCTTGGCAATGGTCATGAAAGACTTGGCAAGTTGCTCTCGCTGCCTTTCAAACGCTTTTGCGGCATGCTCATAATCACCAAAGGAATAGTCAGAATTCTTAAGCTGACGGATGCCCCCGTCCATCACACCCTTGGCAACCAGGATACCGCCGGCCAGGGTCTGGATTAATTGGCGGCTTTCATCCGAGACCGGATTGAGCAATGCCAGCCCCATCAATTGCTCTTCGGACATGCCTCGCGAACTTCCCGGATTCACCGTTTCAGCCATGGCGACTCCCAGACACAGTGTCATCCAGCTGACCGAACCCATGGACACCCGCGCGTCAGGGGCGTGCACGAGAAATTCAGGTGCGACATCCGCCAGATACAGATGGGCCAGCAAGGGCGCGGCTTGCGCACTCACACCTTTTTTGTCAATCAGGTGCTGCTCGACATCAAGGCGAATCGCATCCAGGTCCCGCGCTTTGTTTCCCGGCTGGTAGACGTCATAACCGGCGACGCCAGGTGGCTGGCCTGGCGCATCAGGAGCCACGGTCAGTTTGATCGCGGTCGTCAACAGTTGTCGGTAGTGTTCCGGGTGCGGCGTTTGTCCCTCCTCGGCGCCGTACCATTTGACTTCAGCGAGGCACTTCAATCCCCAGGCATCGGCTTGAGGCGAGTCGAGCAACTGCTCCCACAGCACATCGGCGTCGGCGCGCAACCGGTCGACGGGGATATCGCGCAGCACTTCACTACCCAGCGCAGCGATGATCGAGGACGCGTCATCGCCAAAGGTTTTTGCCAGCTCGCTCAGTTTGCTCTTGTCGTCGCTGGAGAGTTTCGCGGCGCCGATATTGCCCGACAGGAAGCGCGCGCCGTAGTCACCCAAAGGCGGAGAAGGCGGTAAAGCGCTTTCCAGCCAGTTGATGATGTTGCGAACCTCACCGGCATTGGTGGGTGCATCAAATCCCCGGGAACGGACCATTTGCAAAAGATCGGAAGTGTCGCCGTCTTGCGTCAGCGGGCTGAGAGTAGCGTCGACAGGAATGCCGGATAACAGGAGCTTCTCGTCATCGTCCTTGTCCTCCACCAGTTGCTCCAGGGTCTTTTTCAACCAGGCTTTTTGCTTTTGGTCTTGATTGAACCCGTTCACCCGCTCGATGCCGTCGGTCAGTCGTGCTTTCCTGCCTTCGCTGAAAGCGGGCCAGCCCTCCTCCTTCAATTGTGCGGCGAGCACTTTTGCCTCTGCGTCCGAAGACGGTACATCGACGCCGTAGAAATCGAGCACCGCATCAATGGGGATGTCGTTGTCCTCGCCCGGAATGTTCAAGCCCCGGTCTTTCGGGTCGAGCAGTTTCTGAGCCGGCAGCAGTTTGTCCGAGGCCTGCCACCATCCCGAGTTGTCCCAGTGGTCGAAAGTCAGGCGGGTGGTCGCGCCGCCCTCCTCGGTGACAAGGCCGGTCACCGAATTGTGATGCAGGAGTACGGTGGACAGCGTCAGGTTCTTTGCATTGAGAAACTCAAGGACGGCTTCATCATTGAGCGCCTGCCTGTAAAGCTCGACGGGCGTGTGAATCAGCGTCTGGTCGGGGATCGGCAGCAGGACATTGCCGTGTTCGGCCATCAGCGGGGTGAGGTCCTGCAGCAGTTTGTTGTCGGCCTCGGTAATGACACTCGCCGGCACAGCCAGGGCCTCCATCGCCCACAACGCTGCGAATTCAAGGGATCGTTTCGGGCGGCTCGACCCGGTTTTCTTGTGATCAGCCAGTGGCGATTCCGGGTGATGTGCTTCGTAGTCTTCAATGGTTTCGAGGATCAGGTCGGCGCCATTGATGGTTGCGGAGGCTGAAACAGGTTGTTCCAGCAAACGCTCGACGTCCTGCAACAATGCGCGATCGTGATACGGATCGTTGGACCGGGTCATGCGTTCACTGAGGGGTTGGGTCAGCGAAATCTCGTTCAGGGTCGCCTGCACCCGATTGACGATATGCCCGCGTAATTCCGGGTTGGATGCCTCTACGAAGTGTGGGTGGTCTGTGTTGTCGGGGAACCAGCGTTCATAAAAATCCAGGACAGCGGCGTAAATGGCAGCCATTGTCAGGGTGGCGGCGGTTCGGGGATGCCGGGTGGCGGCATTGAACGCGGTGCTCAGGGTCGCCAGGCCGGCGGCCGCTAAATAACCCCCTGCTGTCGCCAGCCATTGGCCCATGGCGCTTTTCAGCGTGTCGACGGTGGACGGGGCGAGTTCAAGAGCCTCAACGGTTTCGCTGTAGGGATTGTCCGGTGCGCCGAAGGAGGAAGTCGCCTCATTGCTTGCACCCATCAGTTTTTCGATCAGGGATCCGGGGTCAATTTCGACCGCTGCGACGGGCTGCCAGCCGGTCGACGTAGCGACGAATCTGGAAAACAGCACATCGATGTGCCGTGCCAGAATTCCGGCCTCATGGAGCAGATCCATCGGAGCGGATGCCGTTTGCGGCGGAGGGGGAAGTGGAAGATGGGGATGGACTTTTGCGGCGATGCCCAACAGGCCGAAGGTATCCAGAACGTTGGCCGCCCAGAGAAATTTGCCCATCGGACTCTCCGGGATACGAGGCCCGCCGATAACGACGTGCTCGCTGTACTCGCCCTTGCGTTCGATTTCCGTCAGGGTTTCGATCAGCCAGTGGTTTTCATCGGCGAATGCCACTAACTGCGTTTCTACGAAGTTAGACTGGGAACCGTTTGGCAAAGACGAATCGGGCATCTGGCCAAGGTCTCGCCGCAGCTCATCAATCGCCAGCAGGTCAAGCGCCGAAAAGGTGTCGTGCCCACCGACCTTTTCCAGGCCTTCAAGAAAATGGTCCAACAGCTGTTTCGTTTCTTTCCGCTCAGGACGCACGACGTCGAAATCTTCGAGCATGCACAGCGTGTCGTGGAGTCGCTCAGCGCGGCCTGACAGGACGTCACCCTGCCCGACCAGCCAGGCGTCGATGCAAGGCCTGCAATCTTTGACGATCTTTTGCAGGGATTGCCACTGTGCATCGGTCACCAGCTCATTGTTGGCGATTCGCTTGTCCCGTTGCAGGCGCGATTCCTGCAGTTGAGCCTGGATGAAACCGACCACGCACTCCCAGTTGGCGATTGGAGGAATGTCCCAGGTCTCGCCAAAGGTTTTCGCCCAGTCGGCAGGAGGCAAACAGCAGATGACTTTGATCATCTCCTGCAATTGCTCGCGGGTCATGCCACCTGCCGGTTCAATCGAACGCATCAGCGCCTGAACCAGCGCAGGCGCCAGCGCGTGGCCGAGTGGTCTTTGCAGGATCTTGCTGTCGAGGATGTCGAACATCTCGAATGCCGGCAATGTCTCCTCGCTCAGGTGTAGTTCTACCTCGGCACAAGCTTCGTTGAAGGTGGCCTGATCCTTGATGTAATCCCATGGGGTTTCGTTGATGCCGCCCCAGTAAACGGGAAACACGATCGGGGCCTGACGGGGCTCGTCGTTGTCTGGAAAATTAAAGGTGTTCTGTCCCTGTCGTACAGACGACAGAGCCGATGCCAACAGCGTTTCGGAGATACTGAACAGGGAGGGGGCTGCCCCTGAAGACGTGAAAGGACGGACAGAAGGGATCACGATAACGGCCTTATGAGCGAGAGTGAAAGTGGCGCGCAAACTAATGATTGCGGGCTGTGCGCACTACAACAAAACGCTCTTACCACCACTGCCACCTGTAGGAGCACGGCTTGCCGGCGAAGGCGTCCTTGAGAACGCCTTCGCTGGCAAGCCATGCTCCTACTGGGGTTGCGGGGTCACCCGCAGGGGTTGTGGGGTATCGGGGAGGAACCCACGCAGCGGTGGGCCGATGGGGCGTTGTCCGTTGGCGTGAGGGAGGTACCACTGACCGTCTACCTTGATGCCCTCCTTTTTCTTGCCATCATGAGTGCCCTTCGTTATCGGGCTGGCTACCCGCATCGGCACCCTCGCACTCGCCCTGGGGCCGACCATGCCGCCGAAAAAGGTATTGAGGCGATCAATGCCGTCCTTGAGTCGCGTGACACCCTCCTCGGTGATGTAGAACACGCCGGTTTTCATCATTCTCCCCAGGCTTGCGAACCCTTTTGCAGTGCCGACAATCAGATCCGGGATACCACTGAATGGATTGACCACCGAGATAACGGTGCCGGTGGTGACTTTCAATGCCTGGAAGGCCTTGAGCCTCAATGGCGAAATCGCCTTGAATACGCTGGCTAGCTTGAGTACGCCGCCCGCAAGACCCATCAGCAGGGAGACAGCATCGGCAAAACAACCGAAAACGCCCCTGAACACCCCTTCCTTCGTTCCCGAGCGCAGATCGTTCACGCAGCCGACAAAGGGAATGAGCTGCAACACGAAATCGCGGATTTTTCGCCAGAACGCCACCCGACTCGCCTCAGAGGAAATGCCCTTGGCGTCTTTGAGGAAAAACGCCTTTTGCGTCCGCATGAAGTTACCGCCAACCATCCGATCGATAATCGCCGCGATCTTGTTCGAGTAGTAGGTGTTGGGGATGTAAGCCGATTCATCGGGGTAGCCCACCAGCGTTCTACCCGCAAAGCTGTCACCCAGCTTCTGGATAATCAACTTGGGTGACTCGACATTGGGCCTGGGCGCTGTACCCGCGAAATGGGCTTCTGCATCGAACGGCAGCTTTTCGCCAACCCGAACGTCGACCGACACAGCGGGACCACTGGAAAATCTCATCATTTTTTTAATGATCTTGCCCTCCAGTGGCAGTTCAGAGGGCAAGTCCGGTCGCGGGACGATCAGCATCTGTACCGGAAAGATTTCGTAATTACGAACCTTCTTGCCACGTCGACAGACAAGCACATAGCCTTGCTCCGCTGTTCGCTCCAGTTTGTGCGACTCCTCCTCAAGGCGCAGGATTTTGCCGGTCTCTTCGCGCAGCACATACAACTGGACCTCGCCCAATTCGAGGAACTGGCGATCCTCCAGCGGCAATTCGGCGAACAGCAGTTTGAGCGGCGTGATGAACGCCTTTCTGAAGGCTTCGAAATAATCATCGACTGCGGCGGAGAAAACCTCGCCCAGGTCCGGCAGATCGAGGATTTTTTTTTCGAAGTCTGCGAAAGCGAGAGTTTCTGAAAACGACCAATGGCCTGGTTTCAGACCTCCGGCCATGTACACGTGGACCAGATGCAACTCGGCCTTTTTGCCCTCCCGATCCGGATTGTCGTGGGGAATCCACAGTTTCATCTCTTTGATTTCGCGATAGCTGGCGTCGGGGAAGACTCGACGAAGCAACCTGATCGCCATGTTTTCAAGGGATTCGAGCGGAGCGGAAAACGTGTTGAAGGCAGTGCCAAGATCGCCTTGCTGCTTTTGCAACATTCTCAGCGCCTCCTGGTAATCGCCAAGGGTATAGGGCGACTTCTCCCGCAAGCGGACCGCGCCGTTCATGACCCCCCATGCCAGAATGATCTCGACGCCAAGCTTCTGTAACAACAGCCGACTTTCATCGGTGGCCGGATCGAGTCCGGCCAGTATGATCAGCTGCTCTACGGACAGGCCTCGGGAACATCCCGGATGGGTCTCCTCGGCAATGGCCATCCCAAGGCTCAGGGTCATCCATCGGGAAGTCCCCATGGCGATACCCGAACCAATGCCATGCACCAGGAATTCCGGCGCGATATCGGCCAGAAACAAATGGGCCACCAACGGCGCGGCCAATTCGCTCACGCCCTTGTTTTCCACCAGGTGCCGCTCTATCTCATCGCGAATGTCATTCATGGCACGCCCGCGGTTTTTCCCCTGGTAGACGTGATACCCGGCAATGCTCGGGGGCATGCCGGGTGCATCCGGATCGACGGACAGCTTGATCGCTGTTGCCAGTAGCGCCTGGGAGTCGGCCTTCAACGAGGCTGGGTCCTCTTCGGAGAAATACCAATTGAGTTTTTCGAGGCATTGTCGACCCCAGTTTTCGGCTTGTCGGGAGTTCAGTAACTGGCCCAACAACGCGTCGGCGTCGGCCCGCCGCTTGTCAACGGACAGACCGCGCAGACGCTCGTCAGCCAGCGCATCGATGATCGATGGGGACTCGCCTGCTAAGGTTTTTGCAAGTTCAATGAGCTGGCTCTTGTCGTTCTGGCTGAAGCTTATGGAGGAGACGTCGCCGGACAGAAACTGCGCGCCATAGTCACCCAAAGGAGGCGAAGGAGGCAGATCGCTGCGCAGCCAGCGAATGATGTTGCGAACTTCAGCGACGTTTGTGGGTGCATCGTAGCCCTGATAACGGATCATCTGCATCAGATCGAAGGCGTCACTGGAGTACAGGGCGTGTCCGACGCCTTTGGTGTGTTCGATCAGTTGCGTGAGGGCTGCCTTGAGTGCCGGTTGCGCGTTGGCTGAATCCGTCAGATCGACCCAGTTTTCATAGGCGAACAGCTCGATTTTTTCCTCGCAGATTCTGTAGGGCAAGTCATTGCAATCGCCCACCCTCTCTGTACAGATTTCCTGCATGGCCGGTAGCGCAAAAAAATTGTGCAGGTGGTGGCGTATTTCCTTGCTCTTGCGCATCAGCGGACCGATCACGAAGTCGGCGATGGTGTCGGCCAATGGCACCGTCTCGTCATTGGGCTGACCTTTCACACTTTGTTCCAGGGCATCGATCAGCAGCGCCGTCTGCTCGCGCTCTTCATTCGCCTTTTCGACCCATTTACGGGAATCCACTATCCGCGCCTTTTGGCCCTCGGTGATCACCGGCCAGCCGTCTTTTTGCAATTTTTCGGCAAGCGCCTTGGCCTCGGCTTGGGAGGTCGGTGGATCGACCCCGTAGAACTTGAGCACCACATCGGGCGTTATCGTCTCGGGATCGCCAGGCAGTCCGTAGTCCTGAGGGTCGATAAACTGCGCAAGCTGGCGCACCATCTTCGATACCTGCCACCATCCCGAGTTATCCCAAAGGGTGAATGTGCGCAGGGTCGTGACACCGTCCCGGGTCACCGGTCCCGAGACCGAATCGTGATGAATACGCAGTTTTGTCGGGTCCAAATCGTTGTCCGTGAAAAACTGCTGCAGCGTTTTGTCCTTCAGAATCTGCTTGTACAGTTTGCGCGCAAAGAGTGTCTTTTCCGGGATCGGCAGTGGAACATTGCCTTTGTCGAGCATTTGCTTGATGACGTTGTTTTTGAAGACGGTGTCGGCCGCGGTGGAGACATCGATCTTGAGCGAGGCTTCCAGCACCCGTTCGACGGCGCGTTTTCGACGTACTGAACGCTGCACTTCATCGGACAACTCCTGATCGTGCAGTTGCGCGAATGCCTCCCCGGCTTTAATGGCGCTTTGCTCAATCTGGTCTTCGATGGTGCGCGTGGGATCGTCGGGTGCGGGTTGCTGTAACAGGTCTTCGATTCTGGCTAGTACTGTCGGGTCGCTGAAAAGGTCTTCAGATGTCCTGTTGGCTACCAGATCGCTCAGGGTCCCAGCCAGTTCCGGGATTCCAACCAGGGTTTGTTCCACGCCATAAGTAATCAACCCGTGCAGTTCAGGGTTGAATTCATGGGTGAAATCCTGGCGGTCGGTGGTATCTGGAAACCAGCGTTCCTGGAACTCGAGAACAGCGGCATAAATTGCAGCCATTGCCAGGGTTGTGGCGGTTCGGGGGTGTTGGGTGAGGGTGTTGAGCGCGGTGCTCATCGTCGCCAGGCCTGCGGCCGCTGCATAGCCGCCTGCTGTCGCCAGCCACTGCACCAGGGTGCTTTTCAGCGTGTCGACCATGGACGGATCGAACTCCAGTGGCTCGACCGTGCTGCGGTAAGGATTGCCCGTTTCCCTCAATAGATTGATCAGGGGTGTGGGGTCAACGTCGGCCGCCATGACGGGTTGCCAGCCAGTCGAGGTTGCGACAATTCTGGAAAACAGGGCATCGATGTTCTGCGCCAGCACTCCCGCCTCATGGAGCAGATCCATCGGCGCGGACGCTGTTTGTGCCGGGGGTGGAAGTGGCAGATGGGGACGGATTTTTTCGGCAATGCCCAACAGACCGACCGTATCCAGAGCGTTGACCGCCCAGAGAAATCTGCCCGCCCAGCCATTCGGCACGTGCGGCCCGTCGATAACGACGTGCTCATTGTATTCGCCCATGCGTTCGATTTCTTCCAGGGTTTCGATCAGCCAGTGGTTCTGATTGGCAGCTCGCGTGGACCGCGATTGTGCCTGGACAGGCTCTGGCTGGAAGCTGTTAGACATTGGCCATACGGGCGTCACCACGATGCCTTGCCAGAGTTCCTCGATCGCCTGCCGGTGAACTGCTGGAAAGTCGTCGACCTTTTGCAGACGCCCGAGCAACTCGCCCAGCAGGCTCTTTGCCTCCCCGGGTTGCGGACGCACTGTTTCAAAATCCGCGAGCTTGCACAGCGTGTCGTCAAGTGGCTCCACGGTGTCTGCCGAGCGCTCACCTCGATTCGCCATCCAGAGGTCGATGCAGGGCCGGCAGTCCTTGACGATTTGTTGCAGGGATTGCCATTGCGCGTCGGTCAGCAGCTCACCGTTGGCGATGCGCTCGTCCCGTTGCAGGCGTGAACGATCCATTTGCGCCTGGATGAAACCCGCCACGCCCTTCCCGTCCGTCCCTCGGGGGAAGTTGCGCCGCTCGCCAAACGTGTTCATCCATTTGTCTGGCGGGTAATAGCAAATCACCTCGATCATTTCGCGCAGTTGCTGCTCGGTCATGTTTCCCGGGGGAGTAATCGAGTCCAGCACCGCCTCGACCAGCACAGGCGCCAGCGCCCTGCCCAATGGTCTTTGCAGGATGCCGCTGTCGAGGATGTCGAGCATCTCGAATTCCGGCAACGACTCCTCGTTCAGGTGGCGTTCGACCTCGGCGCACGCCTCATCGAAGGTCGACTGATCCTTGATGAAATCCCACGGGGTTGCGGCGAGCCCTCCCCAGTACACGGGGAACACGATCGGGGGGCGATTGGCCTTGTCGCTGCCCGGAACATTGAGGGTGGACGGCCCCTGCTGCACGAACGATAGCACCGAGGCCAGCAGCGTTTCAGGAGAGCAGGGTTTGAACGACACGCGGCCGGCAGGCGCGTTGGTCTCAATAGCAACGGTCACGGGAGCGGCCTCATAAGCGACGGAGTGAAAGCGCGCGCAAGGCTAATGACCGCGCCACATCCGCACTACAAGAAAACGCTCAGAACACGCGCCC
>NZ_JBSVXG010000143.1:0-15365 GCF_054070595.1 Pseudomonas sp. SDO55104_S430
GACGTCCTCAAGAACGCCAAAAGCTTCGCGGGCAAGCCTCGCTCCTACAGGTTTATTTTTCGGGTTTATTTGTCGGTGGGTGGTTCAGGCGGCTGAACCTATGCCGGTATTGGTCCGCACCCGCCCTTCCAGCCTGCGCTTCAACCCCCGCGATTCGATCAACAGCTTCGAACCCTTGGCCGCATTCGCCCGGCCCCATTCTTCCAGCAATTCCAGGCACGAGTGATCGATGTAACTCAGGTTATTGAGCGGCACATGCACCGTCACACCTGGCGGAATGCTGCCCAGTACCTGGGTCAGTGCCGGCACCTTCAAGAACGTCGCCGCACCCGCCAGACGCAGTTCCATCTCACCTTCCTGAGGCAAATCGATCAGGCTGATTTTCAACCGCGAGGCCTTCAGCGCCAGCTTCACCAGAGTCAGGCCGAAACCGATCAATACACCGGTCAGCAAGTCGGTGAAGATGATCGCCAGGGCCGTGGCGGCGTAGGTGAACATCGGCATCCGACCGTAACGACCCAGGCCACGGAAAGCCTTGAGATCCACCAGTTTGAAACCGGTGTAGACCAACACACCCGCCAGGCTCGCCACAGGAATGCTTTGCAGCACGCTCGACAGTAGCAGCACGAACGCCAGCAGCCACAGGCCGTGGAAAATCGTCGAGTAGCGCGTGGTGGCGCCGGCCTGGACATTGGCCGAGCTACGCACGATTACCCCGGTCATCGGCAAGGCGCCGAGCAGTCCGCAGAGCATGTTGCCCACGCCTTGCGCCGACAGTTCGCGGTCGAAGTCCGCACGCTGGCCGCTGTGCATGCGATCCACGGCGGCGGCGGAGAGCAGTGTTTCGGCGCTGGCGATGAAGGCCACGGCAAACGCGGCGATCAGCAGCGTGGGGTCGGCCAGATTGAGCAGATCATTGGGTTTCAGCCAGTCGATGGCCTCTGCCAGATTGGCCGGAACTTCGACCCGTTTCACCGGCAATGCCAGAAGAAGGCTGGCGATCGTAGCCAGACCCACCCCGAGTAATGCTCCAGGAACGAAGCGCAGCGAATGCGGACGAAGCTTTTCCCACAGCCACATCACCGCGATGGTCGACAGCCCCAGCAGTCCTGCCTGCCAGCCAAACGACGGCAATGCCTGGGCCACGGCACCGGGAAAAGCCGTGAGGTTATCAAGGCCCGAGGGTTTCGGTGCGGCGTCGAGCATCACATGCACCTGTGACAACACGATCAGTACGCCAATCCCGGCGAGCATGCCGTACACCACCGCCGGCGCCGTGACCCGGAACCAGCAGCCGAGCTTGAAGCGCCCGGCCAGCAATTGCAGAAACCCCGCCAGCAGCAGGATCGGCCCGAGCATGGCCACGCCATGCTGGCGCACCAGTTCGAACACCAGCACCGCCAGGCCGGCGGCGGGGCCGCTGACCTGCAATGGTGAACCCGCCAGCCAGCCCACGACCAGGCCACCGATGATGCCGGTGATCAAGCCTTTGGCAGGCGGCAAGCCCGAGGCGATGGCGATGCCCATGCACAAAGGCAGGGCGACCAGAAACACAACCACCGAAGCCAGCAGCTCCCGTGGCAATACAGCTCTGAGTTGAGCAGCACGCATGGTGATTCTCCCGAAGTTTTCTTCAGGCGTGGCAAGGCCGGACCGCTGAAACAGCGGCCGGCGTCAAACCACACGGATTTTTAGGAGGATTTAGAAGCGCGCTTTGGGCGTCGCCATGGGGATCGGCAGGCTGCCATCAAGCGGCAGGAAACGACCCTGATCGGCGTCGTAGGCTTTGATCTTGCTGGTTTCGATGTCGTAGACCCAGCCATGGATGTACAGATGGCCGTTGGCGATACGCGAGGCGACCGAAGGGTGGGTGCGCAGGTGCTGCAATTGAGCGATGACATTTTCCTCGGTGAGGACATGCATGGTCTCTGTTTCGCTCGCGCAGTTGCAGTTGTCGTGCACCATGGTTTTCGCCACTTCCGCATGCTGCAGCCAGGCTTTGACCGTGGGCATCTTCTCCAGGGTGTGAGGATTGAGCACCGCCCGCATCGCGCCGCAATCGGAGTGGCCGCAAATGATGATGTGCTGCACGCCCAGCGCCAGTACCGCGTACTCGATGGCCGTGGAAACACCACCGTTCATTTGCCCGTAAGGCGGAACCACGTTGCCCACGTTACGGGTGACGAACAGGTCGCCGGGCGAGCTGTGGGTGATGAGTTCGGGGACGATACGCGAGTCTGCGCAGGTGATGAACATGGCCCGGGGGGATTGAGCCGTGGCCAGTTTCTTGAAGAGCTCTTCCTGCTGTGGGAAGACCTCATGATGAAAATGCAAAAAGCCGTCAACGATATGCTTCAACGCTGCATCGGCGGTTTCTACCTCGGGCTGGGTGGAAGCCGACGCAGCCAACGGCTGTTTATCCTTGTCACTCATGATTCATCCTCTTTGGCGGGCTCAGGGAATTGTCCCGTATGTCCGGCGTGAAGCCAGTGGCTGGTCAAAAAACATCCAGGTCATGAAGCTCGACCCGTCAGTCACTCGATGAACAAGGTAGCGGCCGAATCTTAACTCAAACTGAATCAAAGGCTCTAGAACGTGTGTTCCAGGTCACAAAAAACGTGACCAGCCTACCGGTGGTGCCTGTTTCCAGTAATCAACCATAGGTCAATTGTCCTCAAATCAATGACATTTGGCGACCCGGCGGACAGAAGGCATTGCAGTCCAGGTTGAACCCCTCCCGTCGATTGAGCCCCAGTCGCTTGACGGCTTTGGCAAAACGCTGCGCCAGCAAGTCGGCAAACGGCCCTTCGCCGCGCATTCGCGCGCCGAAACGGCTGTCGTACAGCTCACCGCCGCGACTCTGGCGAATCAGGCTCAGCACGTGCGCGGCCCGCTGCGGGTAGTGGGCCGCCAGCCATTCCTCGAACAGCGGCGCCACTTCCAGCGGCAGGCGCAACATCATGTAGGCGGCGCTTTGCGCTCCGGCGGCGTGGGCTTCGGTGAGCAGGCTTTCGAGCTCGCTGTCGTTGATCATCGGAATCATCGGCGAGCACAGCACCCCCACCGGAATCCCCGCGTCACGCATCACCCGGATCGCCCGCAGCCGGGCCTTGGGCGCCGCGGCCCGGGGTTCGAGGATGCGTTTGAGTTCGTCGTCCAGGCTGGTCAGGCTGATCATCACCGCCACCAGTCGCTGTTGGGCCAGCTCGGTGAGCAGGTCCAGATCGCGCAGGATCAGCGAGCCCTTGGTGACGATGGTCACCGGATGCCGGTAGCGCAGCAGCACTTCGAGGGTTTGCCGGGTGAGTTTGTATTCGCGTTCGATCGGCTGGTAGGGATCGGTATTGGACCCCAGGTTGATCGGCGCGCATTGATAGCCGCGCTTGGACAGCTGCTGTTCAAGCACGTCCACGGCGTTGGTCTTGGCGATCAGCCGGGTTTCGAAGTCCAGCCCAGGCGACATGTCCCAATAGGCGTGGCTGGGACGCGCGTAACAGTAGATGCAGACATGCTAGGCTATACGTTCCATAGTCTCTGGCTGCTCAAAAAATGACCAAAAAATGTTATCCCTACGTTCGATTCTCATCTACACGTCAAGAGGATGGCAGCACCAGAACCCGCCAGAATGAGCTTATAGACGCTTTTGTGTCCTTGCATGGCTTGGAGGTAGACCGACACCTTGAAGACGCCGGAACGTCTGCATATCACGGTAAAAATGCCAGTGCTGAGGGCGTGCTAGGTCAGTTTCTTCAAGAAGTCAGGAAAGGCGAAATCGAGCGAGGTTCCTACCTGCTTATTGAGAACTTCGACCGACTATCAAGAGACAAGATTGTTCGCAGTAATAAAATTTTTACAGACCTACTATTCTCCGGCATCAGGATTGTTATTCTTGATAGAAATAAAGTCTATGACGCTGATAACCTTGATTTTGGCGACTGGATTAACGCACTTGTAGAATTTGAACGAGCTAACGCAGAGAGCAAGCGGAAAAGCGATTTTTCAAGTAAAGCATGGAAATACAATCGTGAAAAAATGCGTGATGGTGAAATTGTCACTAAAAAAGTTCCAACATGGTTAAAAGTTGAAAATAACACTTTCATCATTGACGAAGAAAAAGTTGAAAGAATTAGAACACTTTTCAAGCTCTCTTTGTCGAAAGGACTGCAAGAAGCAACCAAAGAATACAATCAACTATTCATTGAAAAGATTGCCATTCATCAAGCTCAATACCTATTGAGCAACAGAAAGCTAATAGGCGAGCATTCCCCGCAAAAAATTCATTATGATGAAAATGGAAGACTTAAAAGAAAAGATGAAGGGGAACCAATCCCTAACTACTACCCAGCAGTTATAGATGAAGAACTTTTTTTAAAGGTTCAATCTGTCATCAAGTCAAGAAAACCTTTCGCCGGTAGATACTCTAATCAACGATATAACATCTTTCGTGACCTTATACACTGTCAATGGTGTGGCGGCACCATTAGGTATATGAACAAAGGCGAACGGGATTATTTCATTTGCACAAATTCAATGACAGGCAAATGTGATTTGAACAGTCACTTTGGTCAGCAATCCATTCGTGGCAAAAAATTATTTAACATGTTCTTTCGTTTCACCGATGGAATAAATATCGGCACGTTATTAGAAGAAAACTCAAACGCCGACGAAGTAAAGAACTCAATCATGAAGTTAGAAAATAATAGAAATAAAATCAACATCAGGCTTCATGATTTTAAATCCAAAGTCAAAGCGATGATTATGGATGGCGAATCCATTCCAGAAACTTACAACGAAATCATTATTGAATTAGAAACATCCATCACGAACACTGACATAACAATCGAAGAAAAGAAAAAAGAACTAGAACAAATCTTTGCATCGTTTAAATCCTTCTATGACTTGAAAGACATTGACATTGAGAAAATCATTTATGACAAAACAGAGGAAGCGATAGCAAAGCGAGTTTCATACAACAATGAGTTGAAAAACATCATTAAGCATATTCGAATTGATTTCTTGAATACTGTTTTAGAAATTGAGTTCGCTAACAAAATCACAAGGCTCATTGATGGTGATGGCAGCGTTCTTGATTACGAAAAAGACCATGTGCCCGAAGACTTCACGACCATCTACAACTATGACAAGGATTACATAAATCCAGATGCCTAGATTTTCACCAGATTGTTTTTAAAGTGCTATTGCGTTATTGACACTTTGATTGTTTGCACGCTGCTTTTAACTTCCAGATTATGGCCGCCAATTGGTGGCCTTTCTTTTGTGCTATACATTTTCAATTTCAAACTTTGATTGAAATATCCGCCCACTTGAAAACATTATAATACATGTTACTTTATATATAGGCTACTTATCTAGGCAAGCAATGTTCTTGGTTCCCAAATAACTCTTAAATGGTTCCCATTTATTCATTATTTGGTTCCCAACCAACAGCTAAATGGTTCCCATTTATCTGTTGTTTGGTTCCCAAGAACGCTTGATTTTTCGCACTTCGTTTGAAAAATATAGGAGCATAAAACAAATAAATACATTAGGAGTTCAATATGAAGAAAGTCAAAGACACAGATACCAAAAGACAAAAGAGAGGTGAGATTACAAAAGAAATTCTAGTCACGTATTTCAATGGCAGGCCAAAAAACAAGCTAGATGAAAGTGAGTTGAAAGAGTTCCAAAAAATCTATTCAAGATTATCCGAGCAAAAGAGAGGTGAAAGTTTTCATCTTCGCTTTTCAGGTGATAGTGCAGCTTTCATGAAGAAACTATTTATAGAGAACCCGAAGACCAACAAAAGCAATCTCGTTAAAAAAATAATTGAGAAGCGAGTTACATCCTGCATTGAATATACAGACCCTCAGCTAATTGAAGCGGCTAAAATTATCGACGAGGCATTTGGCACTGGGAAGGCTTTCAATATTATCATCAACGCAACAACAGTATTGGAAAAAATTGACAGTAATGGTGTTGCAAAATTTGGCAACGGTAAAGAATATAATTTCAAAAGCACACTAGACGTTCTGAACGAGCGATTAATGCAAGCGGAACAATTGATGGATAGGGTTAACAACTTGCTTGATGGTGTAAATCTTCAAGGTAGAGTTATTTACAACAAAGAAAAGGACAACAACAATGGTGATGTATGATAATCAAAAAACCACAAGGAGATTTATCTGCCAACCTATCTAGTAAAAAAGAAATAGTTTTCAATGTGGACTATTTCTTGAATAAGGCTTTTCACAAAAACGAACCAGACACATGCAACTTACCTTTTGTAAATAAATTCACTGACAACCATTCATATAGTAATTTCATGGCTGAATACTTTATGGACGATTTAAGCAAGGGACAAAAGTATGCGGCTTTATGCGATATTGTTTCTTTCTCGCCCAATGACTTTGATGTTGATAACCTAACACTAGAAGATAAGCAGAAAGCTTTTAAAGCAGTCAAGTCATACGTTAGACAAGTCTATGGTTCAAGAACATTCGTAGCGGACTATCACATTGATAATGGACAACTTCATTATCATATCGTCGTAAAAAACAAAGATAAATTTGGAAATTGCTACACAACAAAAGCGTTCAATGACTTCGACAAGAAAGAGAGAGTTGCAGCAAAGCTTGAAAAACAATTCGGGCTTGAAGTTGTTGAAAATAGAAAGTGCGTATTAGCAGAACAACAACGTCTTGATGATTTTCAGTATTCTCCCACAGCTCATTTGCAACGATTTAAAAAACATAATCCAACAGCTTATGCCGATAAAGTTGACCAACTTACAGCGATGGATGATTTCATCAGGTCAACCGCCAAGAAATCAAAGTCACCACAAGAACTTTTCGAAGCATTACAAGCCAACAACATCGGTATTCGCATAAATAATGACAATGCGGCAAATCTTGCATTTTCATTTATTGATGGCAACGATAATTCGTTAAAAGCATCGCAGGTTAATCTTTCAATGAAGTCTTTAAAGGCTAAATTCAAAGACTTTAATGATGAGCAGCTTAAAGACATAGTAAGGCAAGCGGCAGAGTTTACACCTAATAAAATCACACATAACCTTGCATGGGTTGGCAAACGAATTGACTTTGAACCTATAATAAAAACAAAAAAAGACACAATCCAATGGAGATTAAAGAAATATCAAGCAGAAGAGCACTCAAATATTGTTCGCTACTATTCAATATCAAAAAAAGGTTATGAATATGACAAGTTCACACATGACAAAAAAAGCAATTCCGTTTCTATTCATGAAGTAAGTCCATCGACAATTCGGGACGCTTTGATTGTATTAACTAATAATTCACCATGCGAAACTATCAAAACGGAATCCGCCAGTAAAAGCTTTTGTATTGAGGGCATCAAACAATCAGTTGAATTAGGCTTGTTTGATAAATCAGGCTTTCAGTTCCTAATGCCTAACGTGAAAGACTTGTCAGCGGAAGATGTTGAACAATTGAATGATTACCTTCGAGATAAGGGCAAGCCAGAAATTGAATTCAAAGAAGCTGATGGTGTCTTGATAGCTATCGCCAAGATTGAAAAGCCAGTCATAGAAGCCGCTCATGAAGCCATAGAGGCATCGAAACCGATTATACCGACCCATGACATGCCAGAGGCACAAGTACAGCTAGAAATGGCTGATATTGAGCCACAGATAGCAGACGATGAACAGCCAATCATTGATCCATCTACTTATGATGATTTGATTGATGACTTAATATCCGATTATCAAGAAAGCTACTTTGTTTCAGGGATTATTGACAGCGTAATTGAGGCGTTAGATGGAGATATTGAAGGAGAACCCAACAACATACATTTATTGATTTTGGAAAAAATCCAAAACAATGAAGTTGATAACAAGCTTAAAACAGTTGTGCTTGAAAGATTGGAAAATGCTTTGATATGCGATATTGAACACGAAGTTAATTCATTGAAAAAAATGCACTTGCCGGGAAATTCAAGTCACAGCATTGATGAACATAGGGAATTTGACAAAAAGTATATTCCAAATCTATTGGTCGAAGAACAAAAAAACCAATATTGGAGCAGGCAGCATATATACAAACTTAAAGACAGGCTTGAAGAAATCAATCCCGATATAGCAGATGATATGAATTACGCTATTAAAGAGAGGTTTAGGTATGGTCCGGGGCATTTCTACAAGTATAAAAAATAAAGCCCGCTATGGGCTTTATTTGACTTTCAATATTTAAATGATACGATAAGAAAAGGTGAAGCCCTAATGTGATTAGCATTAAGGCTTCGGTGTTGAACTGATACCAGCAGTTTCAACTTGTAATTAAAGTTATAACATATAATTATAATCATTCAAGTCCCTCCTGCTGGAAAATTCCATAACTATAAGAAAGTCAGTATTAACACCTGTAAGCAATGTTGGAAATTCAGGTGATTGTTCCGTTGCGTAGCCAAAGAGAAATAGAATGGGGATATTGGAAATTTCTCAACCCGCCAGCCATAGAAATATGTTGAACAGGGTTCCAATGTGGTGCTGATATAGCCATTAAGTGTTCAAAGTTTAAACTGAATATCACAGATTTAAACCCTGAGAAGTTGCAGAATCAGGTCAGGCTTCACTTGTTTTTTTTAATAGAAACGAGGAAGACCAGATTTGCCTGAGAAGATCAAAGGCGAAGCCTTCTTCGAAGGCAATTCTGGAATTGTAAAGCGAAAAGCCGCTAGGCTTTGAGTATATAAAGAAGATCTTATTTATTAAGAAAGACGCACGTACCCACCCGCATGACCTAACCCCTAACCCCTAACCCCTAACCCCTAACCCCTAACCCCTAACCCCTAACCCCTTCAAATTCTCTGCTGCGATGATTTAAATAGGTCAAATTCAAGCGATGTGTAACAGGTTGATAGTCATATACCTAAAATCTCACATCCACGTTGAAATGCTCATCTAAGAACGTATAAAACCATCTGGATATTGCGAACCAAGTTCGCCAATAAAGCGGAGGGCGTCGAAGGCCAGTAATTTTTCAAAAAATCAACACTCATAAAATAGACCTATTTAGAGCCTGAAATTTCTTTCGTGTATAACAATACCGAGAATAAAAACGTAGCGTATTTTGTCCGATTCCGTTAGTTCCTTGAAAATTGAGTCCGATATTATTTTTATTTTTTCATTGAGTTTTTTGAGTTTTTAACTTTCTCAAACTTTCGATTTATGGCTTAAATACGGCAGAATAACGTTGTCAATAGCAAGGCGAAAATATATTTAAGGTCGGACAATAATTCACAATTTTTAAAATTTAGAGTTAGACCTTAATCGGTGCTTTTATACAAAAATTTATATGTGCTCAATTTTCATGCTTGAACAAGTTCAACCACAAAAATCGACCTTGATGGAAGAATGGAACCTATCGCTGAACATAGCCAACCGTGCTCGCAGCCACGGTACGGGTTGATCGAACGATCGAAAGGCAGGTCCGGCGAGTTGTTGCGGGTGATGATGCTCTTCGCCGTCTCGATCTGCACTTCGGTGCCCTGTGTCATCGGCACTTCCTGATACCAGCCGTCGTCCTCGGCCACCGAGCGACTGGGCGCGAAGCGATTGTGCGGGTTGGTCGCGGTGCCGCGGCCGCGAGGAGGCAGTGGGGTAGCCATCGGAGCGATCCTTTAACTGTATGTGCATGCAGTATCCGAGGTTCGGCGTACAGGCCAGTGCCGTTCGGCACCCGAGTATTTGCAAGATGTGCATGTCATGGCGGGAAACATATCGCTCGAAGTGTTCCGTTGTTTCAGCAGTACTATCTTCGGCACACGAATCGGTCGTGTATTCATTATTAAAAGGATTTAAATAATGTCGACTTACAATCAACGCGGTGTTTTTCTGCAGTTACTTCGACCTTCAATTATCAATCCAAAGGAAGTCAGAGTTTCCATGCAGTTTGCTCTTAAGGAAGAAGGCTACGATCAGGTCAACCGCGATGTAACCTGTTCCCTGCTCGACTCGACCCTGCGCGAGGCCGTGTCCCATGATGGCGGCGTCACCTTCACCATCAATGCTCATGCCGACATGGATGCCGATGGCGATATCGACTTGCAGGACAAGGCGATATTGGCAGGGTTGGCCAAAGCGTATTCGAAGATCATCAATCCCTGATTCATTCAAACTACCCGGCGCACTCAAGTGAATGAAATCGGGTAATTCGCCATACAGGAACGGCGCGCACAGTTCGTGCCGTTCTTTGATCGTTATGTTTTTCAAACAAGAAAAACCTGAAAGTCTGCTATTCACGATTCTTTGACAATCATGTGACAGGCCCTTGACTGGCAAACCGGAAAATTTGCGCCACTCATTCACGTTTTCCAGGATCCTCCAAGCATGCGCTTACCGCGTCTTTCACCTGCGGCGTTACTGTTGTCACTGTTCGCGTTTTTCAATCTGTCGCTGGTCCATGCCGACGACGCCACGCTGACCCGTCCCGCGGAATGGGCCCAGCCGATCGAAGTGCAATACAACCTTTTCCAGATGTCGCCGACGCTCTACCGCAGCGCGTTGCCCGACAGCGGGGCGGTGCCGCTGCTGCACAAGCTCAAGGTCGCCACCGTGATCAACTTTCTGCCTGAATCGGATTCGAGCTGGTTGGCCGCACCCGATATCGCTCAGGTACAGCTGCCTTATCGCACCAATCATGTGGATGACGCCGATGTGCTCAAGGCACTGCGTGCCATTCAGGAAGCCGAAACCAGAGGCCCGGTGCTGATGCACTGCAAGCACGGCTCCGACCGGACCGGCCTGATGGCGGCGATGTATCGGGTGGTGGTGCAGGGCTGGAGCAAGGAAGAGGCGTTGAGCGAGATGACCCGCGGCGGTTTTGGCGACAACAACCATTTCAAGGACGGCGTTCGCTACATGATGCAGGCCGATGTGGAAAAGCTGCGCACGGCGATGGTCAATGGCGATTGCAGCACCAGTGCGTTCGCGGCGTGTTCGATGAAGAGCTGGTTCCAGTCGGCTCACGTCCAGTAAAACAACCTTCCACTGCATTGCGCAGTGGAAGGTTGTCCTGACGACTTACTGCTGTTCGTCGGGCTTCTTTTTCAGCTTCGGATTGGGGAAGAACTGCACCGCCTGGACTTTGGTGTCCGCAGGTTTCACCACCGGAGTATTGACCCGCGTGCCCAATTCCTTGGGCACCGACAGCCCCTGCTCATTGAGCGTGTCGGAGTAACCGCAGGCCACGCACTCGCGATGCGGTACGTCGTCTTTGCTCCACATCATCAGCTTGTCCGGCTCGCTGCAGGCCGGGCACACCGCGCCGGCGATAAAGCGTCGTTTGGTAATCACAGTCGCCTCACTCATGCTGCGGCGCCTTCACTCAGGCCGCTGTGGCGCAAGAGTGCGTCAATCGACGGCTCGCGACCACGGAAGTCGACGAACAGCACCATCGGCTCCTGGGAGCCGCCGCGCGCCAGGATCGCTTCGCGGAACGCGCGACCGGTGTCGGCGTTGAGCACACCTTCTTCCTCGAACTTCGAGAAGGCATCGGCCGACAGCACTTCCGCCCACTTGTAGCTGTAGTAACCGGCCGCGTAACCGCCGGCAAAAATGTGCGCGAAGCTGTTGGGGAAGCGGTTGTAGGCCGGCGGACGCATCACCGACACTTCGTCGCGTACGCCTTCGAGCACCTGCAGCACGCTGCGACCGTCGCCGTGGGTGGCGTGCAATTCGAAGTCGAACAGCGAGAACTCCAGCTGGCGCACCATCATCAGGCCGGACTGGAAGTTTTTCGCCGCGAGCATTTTTTGCAGCAGGTCCTGAGGCAGTGGCTCGCCGGTTTCGTAATGACCGGAAATCAGCGCCAGGCCTTCCGGCTCCCAGCACCAGTTCTCCATGAACTGGCTTGGCAGCTCTACCGCATCCCAGGCCACGCCGTTGATGCCGGAAACGCCGGCGTGCTCGACGCGGGTCAGCAGGTGATGCAGGCCATGGCCGAATTCGTGGAACAGGGTGGTCACTTCATCGTGGGTCAGCAGGGCAGGCTTGCCGCTGTCGGCCGGGGTGAAGTTGCACACCAGGTTGGCCACCGGGCTCTGCAGAGCGCCTGCGGCGGTGCGACGACGATCGCGGGCGCCGTCCATCCAGGCGCCGCCGCGCTTGTTGGCGCGAGCGTAGAGATCGAAGAAGAAGCGGCCGACGTGCTGGCCGTTTTCCTTGATTTCAAACAGACGGACATCCGGGTGCCAGCTGTCGAAACCTTTCTGCTCGGTGATCTCGATGCCGTACAGGCGTTGCACGATGGCGAACAGGCCGCCCAGTACTTTATCGATCGGGAAGTAGGCGCGCAGGGCTTCCTGGGCAACGCTGTAGCGCTGCTCGCGGAGTTTTTCGCCGTAGAAACCGCTGTCCCAGCTTTGCAGGTCCGGGCAGCCCTGTTCGGCGGCGTACGCCTTCAGTTGCTCAAGATCCTGGGCGGCGAACGGCTTGCTGCGCTTGGCCAGATCGCGCAGGAAGCTCAGCACCTGATCGCTGGACTCGGCCATTTTGGTTGCCAGGCTCAGCTCGGAGAAGCTGGCGAAGCCCAGCAGTTTGGCCAGTTCCTGACGCAGGTCGAGGATCTCCTGCATGACCGGGCCGTTGTCGTTCTGGCCGGCATTCGGGCCCTGGTCCGAGGCACGGGTGCAGTAGGCGGCGTAGACTTCTTCGCGCAGGGCACGGTCCTGGGCGTAGGTCATCACCGCGTAGTAGCTCGGGAATTCCAGGGTGATCAGCCAGCCGTCCAGGTCTTTGGCCTGGGCCGCGGCGGCCATTTGCGCCTTGGCCGATTCGGTCAGGCCGGCGAGGGCGGCTTCGTCGGTGACGTGCTTGGTCCAGGCCTGGGTCGCATCAAGGAGCTGGTTGGAGAAACGGCTACCCAGCTCCGACAGCTTGCTCTGCACTTCGGCGTAGCGCTTCTGCTCGGCTTCCGGCAGGTCGATACCCGACAGGCGGAAATCGCGCAGGGCGTGTTCCAGAATGGTTTTCTGTGCCACGTCGAAACCGGCGGCCTCCGGGCTGTTGGCCAAGGCTTCATAGGCCTGGAACAGCTCACGGTTCTGGCCCATTTCAGTGGAGTAGGCGCTCAAGGCCGGCAGGCAGGACTCATAGGCTTCTCGCAGTTCGGCACTGTTGCACACGGCATTCAGGTGGCTGACCGGGCTCCAGGCAGCGCCGAGGCGATCGTTGAGCTCGTCCATCGCCAGCACCAGGCCGGCCCAGCTCGGTTGTTTGCCCTGGGTCTTGAGGATCTCGATAATGGCGGCGCGGTTGTCAGCCAGGATCTGTTCAATGGCCGGTTGCACATGTTCGGCACGGATCGCGGAGAACGGCGGCAGGTCGTAGGACTGCAAAAGAGGGTTGTTCACGCTCACGGTTGACACCTTGGCTGGAAGAAACATGCAGCCATCTTAATTACAATCGACGTTCACCGCAGCTATCAGCGACAGAGAGAAACCCTATCGTGAACCTTCGCAAGTATCAGAATCACACGCCGTTGCTCGGCAAAGGCGCCTTTGTCGACCGTTCGGCGGTGGTGATCGGCGATGTCGAAATCGGCGAAGACAGCTCGGTCTGGCCATTGACCGTGATCCGTGGCGACATGCACCGCATCCGCATCGGTGCGCGCACCAGCGTGCAGGACGGCTGCGTGCTGCACATCACCCACGCCGGACCGTTCAACCCCGATGGTTTCCCGCTGCTGATCGGCGATGACGTGACCATCGCCCATAAGGTCATGCTGCATGGCTGCACCGTCGGCAGCCGCGTGCTGATCGGCATGGGCAGCATCATCATGGACGGCGCGGTGGTGGCCGATGACGTGATCGTCGGCGCCGGCAGCCTGGTGCCGCCGGGCAAGCAACTGCAAAGCGGGTTTCTCTACGTGGGCAGTCCGGTGAAGCAGATCCGGCCGCTGACGGACAAGGAGCGGGCCTTTTTCACCTACAGCGCCGCGAACTACGTGAAGCTCAAGGATCTGCATCTGGCCGAAGGCTACGACCAGGCCTGATTCCGACGCTCTTATTCAGGATTCGACATGCATTACCAGACCATTCTGTTCGACCTCGACGGCACCCTGACCGACCCGCGCGAAGGCATCACCCGTTCGATTCAATTCGCCCTGGCCAAGCTGGGCATCGATGAGCCCGATCTGACCAGGCTCGAGCACTTCATCGGCCCGCCGTTGCTGCAGGCCTTCATGCAGTTCTACGACTTCGACGAGGCCAAGGCCTGGGAAGCGGTGAATTTCTACCGGGAGCGCTTCAAGGTCACCGGCCTGTACGAAAACCGGGTATTCGACGGCGTCATGCCGCTGCTGGAAACCTTGGGCGGGCAAGGCCGGCAGCTGTACATCGCCACCTCCAAGCCCTGGGTCTTCGCCCGGGAAATCGCCCGACATTTCGATTTCGCCCGGCACTTCAAGGTGATCTACGGCAGCGAACTGGACGGCACCCGCACCAACAAGGTCGAGCTGATCGCCCACTTGATGGCCGAAGAAAAACTCGACCCAACCAACACCCTGATGATCGGCGACCGCAAACACGACCTGATCGGCGCCCGCAGCAACGGGCTGGACGCGGCGGCAGTGGGCTACGGCTTCGGCAGCCACGAAGAACTCAGCGCCGAAGCGCCGGCCTATCATTTCGAAACGCTGGATGAGATGCATCAGGCGTTTTTGCGGCGTTAATGAAATCGCCTTCGCTCTGTAGGAGCAAGGCTTGCCCGCGAAACGGACACATCCGGACCAACTGACACCACTCAAATCCTCCTTCGGCGAACTAGCCTGATGACTCAGGCCACGATCAAGGAGGATCACTGATGCCAAAACTGCGCCACGCACATCGATTGCGCCATGGAAGGTATTCGGAGCCAGGCCAGATTTATCTACTGATAGCCGTATCTTTGAATCGAGAGCCCTTGTTTCGCGAGTTCAGGAATGGACGCCTGGTCGTCGATGCGTTCAGAGCAGCCGAGCAGGAAGGAGCTGCAACATCATTGGCCTTTGTGGTGATGCCCGATCATTTCCATTGGCTGATAGAGCTGCAGAACACTAGGCTTTCGAAGTTGATGGCTCGGACCAAGTCTCGCGCTGCAGTGATGCTCAATCGCTCGATAGGTCGGCAAGGGGCGGTCTGGCAGCCTGGGTTTCATGATCGGGCCATTCGCAAGGAGGAAGATTTGCCGGCGGTTGCGCGATACATCGTTGCCAATCCTTTGCGGGCGGGATTGGTTGATAAGGTCGGGAATTATCCGCTGTGGGACGCAGTTTGGTTGTGAGTTTGGGATCGTCTTCGCGGGCAAGCCTCGCTCCTACCGGGTTAAGGTGTCGTCTCTGTAGGAGCAA
>NZ_JBSVXG010000144.1:0-15364 GCF_054070595.1 Pseudomonas sp. SDO55104_S430
CGGCGCCCTTGAGCTCGATGTCTTTGATGGGAAAGCAGCGGGTATCGGCCGGCGCCGTCGGTTGGGTCGGCTGGGCTTGTTTGCCCGGCAGTTCCTTGAGTTCTTCCAGACGACGACGTTGCTCTTCGAGCAAGCGATCCTGACGTTCGCGGATCAGGTCGGTGTCACCCGGGGTGGGCGCGGCGAAGGCAGGCCTCAAGGAAAAAAGGCAGAGCAAAACCGCGCACAACCTCACCACCAAAACGGGTGAGTACATGATTCGATCCCTCGAAAATGACGTGATGGCAAAAAAGAGGCGCGATGTTAATTCGCCACTATTATGACGTCAAATTTCAATGCGCCAAAAATCAAGAGACCGACGAGCGGTAATGTCCGGTAGGCGCTCGACGCAGCATGGGCAAAGAATTACAGGTACGGCCAAGAGGCTACAAAGGTGTCACCATGCGTAAAGTAATGCGTTCGGTGCTGTGCGTTTTTTAAACGCAATTCTGTCTGTTTTTCCAGCCCTGTCGTTTTTATTCCAATCTCACACAAATGAAAGTTGGTGACCCTTTCAGACTCGTTGCCTGATCCGCTAATGCCCTTACCAATTGCGCATATTTTTGAAAGCAAACCATTAAGTCTGCTGATAGCGTCTCTTGCAAGCATCTTGGACAGGCTCACATGAGTAATGATTGTTTTTAATGGAAGCGACATCTTCGCTCAAAGCAGGAAAGGCATTACATGAGCGCAGTGCTTGCATTGGGATTGTCTGCCTGGTCGACCTGCTTAAGCCACATCATTTATACATTCGATAATATGCGAATTATAGCTCGCACTCTACAAATCCAATAATACACCAGGAATTATCAATGAATAAGATTACTCTTACGGCCTCGTTGTTTATCTTGGCAATCAGCCCTCTATACACGTATGCATACGATGCGGGCGATATTATCGTTCGCGCCGGTGCAATTACCGTTGATCCGAACGAAGACAGTTCGGGCGTGAAAAGTTCGCTCGGTAATTTGGGGGGCAGTGCAACAGTTGAAAGCGACACCGAGTTGGGACTGAACTTCGCCTACATGATGACTGATCATATAGGTATTGAATTGCTGGCTGCTACATTCAATCATGATGTGGGTGTACACGGCTTGCAAGGTAATTTGGCTGGACTCAACGGCGATCTGGGGAACGTCAAGCACCTCCCTCCGACACTGAGCTTAATCTACTATCCACTGAACAAAAATTACACTGTTCAGCCCTACGTAGGCATCGGCGTTAACTATACCGCCTTCTACGACAATGACACCTCTAGCAGCGCTGAATCAAAAGGCTTCAGCAACCTTGATCTGGACAACTCATGGGGCATGGCTGCTCAAGTAGGTGTTGATTACATGATCGACGACCACTGGATGCTCAACGGCCAACTGCGTTACATCGACATCGACACAAACGCTCACGTTGACCTGGCAGGCGTTGGCGACCTGAAGCTGAATGTGGATATCGATCCCTGGGTATACATGGTTGGCCTCGGTTACAAATTCTAAGCCCGCCTTGATGGCTATCGGCAGAGGGAACGATCTTAATAGAACGCTCCCTGCCCACCCTCTCCGATTCGCCCTGGTTGTCATCACCCGCCAGATAAAACACGCTAATGCCCTCCAACGACTGAATTCCAATTCAATCTGCTTGTATAGCCCGCGATAGATTGCTCGAACGCCTCGCAACACTTGAGCTCAATGATTGCCGTGCGAATTGTTGTTGCTACCCCAATTCCAAACGCCTGCGAAGGCTGCTCACCACCTGCCCCAGCCATGACGTCATTACGTCAGCCTCCCTTCGTCAGTCAGAAAAACTCACGCACGCATTCGAGATTGCCGAGCTGCTGAGCTTGCTGGATGGATTGCTTGCGCCGAGCCGCCAAACGCTATACCTGCGGCTTGAAGGTTGGTGGCGCTGAAAGCGGTGAGGCTCCATTTTCTCTGAATAGCAAGATTCTGAAAGAACTCCAAAGAGAATGGCCTCTAAGGTGCTTGTGAAAATTTCGTGAAAAAAACATGAAAAGGTCATATCACTATCAATTGGGCGATTGCCTCGCCTTACGTGTGAAAACGAGGTACTTGATGAATTCCGATGTCAAAACGCTGCAAGCTTCATGTATCGAAATGCTGGGAAAGCTGGTTTTAACAGGCGTGGCGTTAAGTATGATTTGGCTGGACATAGCAGTCTTCAACACGCATTTACTGGAAGCCTCTTTCGTAGAGGTCGCTCAGGAGATCATGCTGTTTCTATGCGCACTCCTTTTTTTAGCCGGCGCAGGCATACCGAATAAAAAAGGATTCAGCGTTCTGGTCTGTGGCTTCTTCGCCTGTCTGCTCATGCGAGAGCTGGACGGCCTTTTTGACCCTATAAGCCATAGCGCATGGTGCTGGCCTTTCACTGCAATCGCGATGGTATCGATTGCTTTTGCATTCAACGCAAAAAACCGTCAGGAAACTGTGGCGGCCCTGGCCGATTTTGCTCGTACACGTGCCTTCGGAACCATGACGACCGGGCTAAGTATTCTGATATTTTCGCGTGTTTTTGGCATGGGGAGCTTTTGGCATTTAGTCCTGAATGAAGGTTATGTACGACTTGCGAAGACAACCGTCGAGGAAGGTATTGAACTTCTTACCTATTCGATGTGGCTGGCTTCAAGCATCGAGTACTTCGTTATCGCCCGAATACTCAGAAAAGGCACAACCACTCAGGCTTTTGAAATAAGCCCGCAACACGCGCACGCAAATAATTACTCGTAAATATCTCCCCATCGCTTAACAGCGTCTGAGCCTGACTTTATAAACTCAGGCGCTGGTGGTTCATTTGCACAAAAATTAGCATGTTTATGAAAGCCACCCGCCAGGATCGGCGCTACCGTCTTTGTGTAAACAATGGGGCATGCCTTACGCACAACCGTAATTTGAAAGGACAGCCTCATCTCACCAAAAAATGTACCTGAGGGCATTTTCTATGGCTGTGGTAACAAAATTGGCGGTGTCAGCGGTAGCGTTCTGTGTGAGTTGCACTGTTTTCGCGGACGGGGAAAACAAATTTCTGTACACGTTAACAAATAATATCGCAGAAAAGGAAAACGCAGTCGCACAATACAAACGGCTTAAAGACGGATCTCTACAGTTCATGAGATTCTATAAAACCAATGGCACCGGTATCAATAACGACACGCATGGAAAGCTTGGCCCTCAGGATAACGACTCGCAAATTATTGTCACTGACGATAAAAAAAGACTTTATGCGGTAAACACGCACAGCAATGATATATCCGGATTCAACATTGCCAAAGATGGTACGTTGACAGCGATTGCGGGATCGCCATTCCCATCTAGAGGTATTGCACCGGTCAGCATCAATATTTCAGGAAATATATTGATCGCCGCAAACCGGAACGAAGACTATCATCAAAAAGAAAGCTTATCTGACCCTGATGGCGCCAGCTATACATCGTTTGAGATTAAACAGGATGGAGCCTTGGTCTACGCAGACACGTTAAAAGTACCCGGCTTTCAAAAGCCGGCGCAAATCCATGCCTCTCCAACCGTTAAAAATCTTTTTTTTGCTGACGAGTTTCAGGTTGATGCTGACTTTGACGGAGACGGCTCAAGGTCATTTTTGGCAGGTCCAAAAACCAGTGTTCAAGGCCAGATCAAGACAATGAAAGTCGATGAGAGGGGAAAAATCACACTCACCAATGTCACTACTCTGCCCGAGACAATCGAAAATTATCTCTATATAGGTTCTCCAGGCGTACCGTCTATGCCGCTCGGCCTCTGGAGCCATCCATCTAGAAACATACTGTATGCCGGGTTTGTAACAAGGAATCAGCTGGGCGTATTTTCATACAACGATTCGGGCAGCTTGAAATTTATTAAGGCGGTCCGCAACAGTGGCCAAGACATCTGTTGGATCCTTGTCAACAAGCAGGCGACCAGGCTTTATACCGTCAACAATTTGCCTCGCCTTGATACACAGCAGACCGCCAGCACTATCTCAGTGTATGACATTTCAGGCGCCAACGCTTTGGCCCCTAAAGAAGTGCAAGTCGTTAACGTTCCCCTGCCTGGGAAATCTTTTATAAACAACCGAAATCTGACGCAGCCTGGAAGTACGTCGTTTGAAATAGCACTTTCACCTACTGAGGATTTCCTCTATGTCATCAATCAGAGGATTAATCAGAGCGAGGAAAACACGGATGCGACGGGCAACGCCATTCATAGCTTTTCTGTTTCTAAGGACGGATTACTTAAATCCTCATCTTCAGTCGACCTATTGAAGGGCGGCTTTCCTGCCAACTCCAGGGCTCAAGGAGTCGTCGCTGTTGATCTCTGAAATCATGGCGGGCTGCTAGAGGCGCCCGCTCCTACATCCATCTAAGCCACAGAGCAAGCAGGAGTATTCATAGATGCATCGACTCATGCCCCATTAAGGATACGTGCACTCGAAGCTTCGTAAATCGCCGTTTACCTTCGATTACCACCCGGCTCGCTTTTATTAATGGAGGTGAAACCAACACTCATAATTCCAAAAACAGGTTAAACGCCATCTCGACAACCCTGAATGATTGCTGGAGCAAATCATGAAATACAAATCCGTACTCATCCTATCGACACTTATTTCCCTATTTTCGCTGCAGTCCCAAGCGGCTGACAATTTGTGCGATTTGAACCTACAAAAAATTGATGATGTCCTACATACCGCCGGTCAGAACCTCGGAGGTGGCGTTATGAGTAACCTTGAACAAGCAAAAAAAGATGCGATGGAGGCGAAAAAATCAGGAGACATCGACAAGTGCATCAGTATTACAGCGCGGGTACTGAACAGTGCTGAGAACTCCAGTATGGGTGGAGGTAGAGGCTGAAGTCGGTTGAATGATTTGGCGTGTGATCGAAGTAACCCATCATAAACGTGAAGGGTGTTGCACCTGCATCTTTCACACGCCAAATGTTATGCCCCACTGCGAAGAGCTGGTTCCAAAGCGTATGCACAATCTAGAACGGCAGCGTTTCTTCTACAGTGGCTGACGGCATCACCAGGGATTTGAAGGCGTCGACGCCTGCCTGATAAACGCATGGCTCAGAGTTTTCGCCGAGATTGTAGGCATCCCACGGATTCGACCTACAGACTTGTGGATTGCCCGCCGCCTGCTCCACCGTACATGCACCCTTAAATGGACAAGGCGTTAGATTTAGAGATTGCCTAGTTTCCAGTCCATTATTCTTTAAGTGCTGCTGCACGTAGTGTATGCAGGATTGCAGTACGGCAAATGCCTCATGCATATCGCCAGTCATCTGCCCCGCACTCTCTTTACTGCCTACCCACCGTATTTCTAGAGCGGAGTCGGGCTTTTTCTGAAAAACGACGCGTTCCAACAAATGGGTAGCTATATTGTCGAAGGTCTTGATATTCATTTTATCAACAAGAAACGCCAGCTCTAAAGCTGAATGCTTCGTTCGCGATTGCAATCCTTTTAAGATAAGTGCTTCGTAAACTTCCATCCCCTTGGTAAGAATTTCTGAACCTGACAAAACCTGATAAAGCAGTGGGATAAGATCCTTGACGAAGTGTGCCGAGTAGCTTTCGAAGCCAACTAAAGTACTTTGCTCAATAGCCGTAAACAATGTAGCGCCCAACGTACCTGGTTTACGACTCGTGAGCTTACTGAGCGATGTGAGCACAACAGATGGGCTGGTGGCAAGCAATGACAGGAGTCCGATAGCTATCCGCTCTTTAGATGAGAGTTTCGTGCCTGCGAGGTACTCAAGCAACGGGCCATACATCAAGTAGGGATAACCAGGAGTAGAGAGGTCCACTTCAGCGGCCGAAATTCCCCAACGCATTTTTATGTCGCGCTCGATCTCATACGCGATCCCTTCCGTAATAAATTTCAGCCCGGGCATCAATCGGAAATCCAGTTCTTCCCCGCCAGAAAAAACCGCTTTCACATCGAATTCAATTTGTTGTTCCGGATCCATAATCGCTTCCGGCATAGAATCGAAGCTCGCAGTGACCTGAGAAAACTCCCAGCGACTTATTGGGCGCCACTTGTACCTGTCCGGTATACCGATTACATAACCTTGAGACTTGCGAATACTATTAAATACATTCCGAATATGAGATTGTTGGGCTTTACCCGCCTCCTGACCAGCCTCATCGTTTATTTTTTGCTGTAGAAGGGGATGCATCAAAAGAAATATGTCTACAAGGCAGCTCAGACCCGATCTTGTCGTAAGGTTGTGCAGGTAGTGAATGTACTCATGAACGTGCAACGCAATCACCTGAGGGAAGGTCGGGTCATCTTCTATAGATATACCTTCCGGAAAAAGATCAGCCATGGACTCTATATTCAATATCAGCGAGTGCGGCGTGAATACCCCGGCTGTCCCTGAGCGTAGAACTTCTTCTTCATGAAAGCTGGGCATAAGCCCTCCTGTGTTCACCGTAATATTCCTGACACTCATAGCGGGGCGCCGTGTGTTTCCAATTGCTGGTCTCGCAGCCCTATCGCAGATAAATCCAGTACCAAAGGCCGTAAAGCTGCCAGAGCCTTTTCACCTCCCCGGGCAAGGATGTCGATGAAATCTTCCTGGTTGGGTTGACCCAGTGCCAGACGATAGATCAACCGTTGTTCCTTGAGCCGATCAAAACGTACACCGTCTCGTCCGAAGGGCCGCTTGAAGATGTAGCGCTGTATCGCAGCGTCATCCAATACCCACCAAGGGCGCAGGCCGCTGTGATCGGCGAAGCGTTCAGCATGATGCGCGATCTGTTTCCAAGGCGATCCTTGCAGTGCTCCTACGCTATTGATTACTTCGTCTTTTAACAGACGGCACAATCGGCGCCTGACCGCCAAGCCGGCATAACGCTGGATCCGACCTTCTCGCTGTTCAAGGTCAAGGGGGTTTGGAGGTAAGTCCCAGTGCAGCAACCGGTCGCACCATGGATGGAAATCAAGGCCCTCCTGCCCCACCGACGTGGTGGCCAATACGTGGGGCCAAAAAGGTGTATTGAAGCTTTGGCGCACTTCATCTGGACGCGCCGCTTGTGCCGTGGTGCCATCGCTAGCGATTCCGGGCTCGGACTCAGCGTTGCCAAACGGTACGGCAACGTGGCAACGAACATGGATTCGACTTTCTTGTTTGCCCAATGAACGAAAACCGAAAGAACCGGCTCGAAGGCGCAGTGAGGCCAGCAAGTCGCTCGCCAACCCTGCCGCGCCATCGGGCAGACTTTGCGAACGCACCCAGAAATGTTCGTCGAGTACACTTTCCAGGCCGCCGTCAAGGACGGCCGTCATGACTTGCTCCAACGCACTTTTGTTTTTTTTCACCGGCAGAAACACTGGGTTATCCAGGTAGGCACGAAGCCCCTGCCAACTGAGCTGGAGCAATTCGATAAAGCGATTTGCATCCAGGATCGTGCGATCATGCCGCAGTAAAGCCCGCCCCAGCACTACGCCGGGAGCAGCGATCGCATACTCCACCAAGTCATCGAGTTCACGCGGCGATATACGCGTAAGCGCTGGCGTTTGCTTCCATTGAGCGACGGCCTTTTGCGCTCTCTTGTCATCACCCATGATCATCTTCCAGGCCCTTTCAGACTGGTCGACTAAATGGAATCTCTTTTCGATCGCCGCCAGTGTAGTGGCGATCGATCGATGCCGGCGGCGGACTCTGGCCGTCGTTCGATCAAGCGTGCCCTCAGGAAGAGCCGCCAGAATCTGTCGACGAATGTCCTGTCGGATCGCGCGTAAACTGGCGCCAGGTTTGGTGAGCGGATCAGTATGACGGATCAGCCAAACCGAGGGGTGAAAGGCCGCCATGATCGGGCCAGGTACAGCAGTGAGCTTGAATCGGCGTTTACGATAGACCTTTTCATAGGCTTGGCCTCGAGGGAGGTAGCGTTCCTCAACCCCGAAACTGAGCAGCGCTGCAACGCTCGGTGGAGTCGCTCGAAAGCGGCTGAACATCAACAGTTTGGGACTGTTGTGCTCGGTTTTCCACTCTCCACCCAGTGGCCACCAGGTTAAGGACGGCGCCACCCAGGGCAGCGCCAGTTGTTCAGGCGAGGCGAGAGTCTGTAGTGCACGCAGCTTGGCATCCGGCCAGGAAGCCCCCTCTACAGGCGTCTTGATGCGACGCTCAAGCGTCATTTGGGGCAGTCTTTTGGAAGGAAGAAAATTGGCGGACTTTGAGGCTGCATAATGAGGGCCGAGCGACTGTGCCGGTAGTGGCACCGACGCCCAATAGGCAAGTGCTTCATGACGTGTTCGTGCGCTGAAACCTTCCTTGAGATGCCGAAACACTTTGAAGTCCTCGATCCTGGGCGGAGCTTCCAGTGGCTTGGTGACACTCGGCAACTCAACGCCACCCACGCTATCGCGCTCTGTGCGTGACATGAACCGTGTTAACAGCTTGCGCAACTCATCCCTGAGGTGACGACCGTTCGCAATCTGGTCTTGCAGCGGCTTCGATGAGTTATCCGCGTGTGCGGCAATCTCCCGCAGGCAATCACCGAACCGCGAAAACAGTCTTCTGGCGGATTCACACACCTCATCGCCAGCGAGAAACCCCAGCAGCTTGAACATTTCTGCGTGCGCAAGCACACCTTGGGCCTCATCCCAACGGGTCGTCAGGTGTGGATAGGGTGTGGCACTGAGGAGAAGGACTGCAGGGGGTAGGCTGTTTTTGGGCTCCAGCAACGCATTCATCAGCGAGTTGGCGGCAGCGCCATCCAGCAGACTTCTGTAGCGCTGGAACTCATCGAAAACAATCAGATCCGGTGGCTGATGCTGCACGATCGCCAGGATCAGCGCCCGCCGTAATCGCCCCACAAAAACCGTTGCTGGAAGCGGCGGCAAATTACGATGCAGGCAGCCATGAGCAGCAAGCTCCAACTGCTCGCGCACGGGCAATCCAAATTCCTGCGCCAAGGCCACACGGAACCGGTTGCATAGCCCAGGTGGAGAATCTGCCAGGCGGGCTCTGGCGCTCTCCACGGCGTACTCCCACGAACTCTGGGCATTGAGTTGCAAGCGATGGCCGCCCAAACCCTCGGCGAAAGCCGGATAGGCCTTTTGCAACAATACCCACAGAAATGCACGCTCCTCCTTGCGTCCACCTGTGAGCCTCGCCCTACTCCCCGGAAAAGACGTCAGCGGTGTGAGTGCATAGATCAGAAGCGGGGTATTCTGGTGAGGTTGTTGGGCGATCAGGGAAAGCCGATCGGGCGTATTGATCGCAGCCCTGAATTCAGGGCCATTCAAAAAGCCGGCAATGCGACTCTTGTTCTGGAAGGACACCGAGTGACCATTGGCGACGTAGTAGATGGTCATCGGGCGCTTACGAACCTCGAACAAGCGCCTGGCCACTTCACGGGCCACGACGGTTTTGCCAAGCCCTACTTCATCGGCCACAAGGAACCTGCGCCTGCCAAGATCATTGCTCAACGTGGCAAAAGCCGCCTCGACAGTCGCTTTTTGAAACGGTTTTGGATGACTCATCGCGGCTTTGGCCTTGAGCAAGTGACGCCAAGCCCCGCGCATATCTGGCCCCACAGCTCATCGAAGCGTTGCAGCAGATCGAGAGCCTCCCACGCTTCGTCTTGCCTTGCTCGTTTCAGAAGTGCAGGCATGTACCGTGAGATGCGTTGTTCTATCACGGGAAATACCGAGCTGTCGGGAGACCATGCCGCGAGAATGTCCTCCATTGTGGGCATCCACCCTTCCCAGGAAATGGCTGAATCCTGCTGATTCCCTCCTTGCCCGGAACCCGAATTGCGCCAGTCCCCATCCGTGTACCCTCCTTCCTCAGCCAGCATTGTCCCGACCCAGCGCAGGAAACCCTGAGCGCCCAAAATATGCACGAATGCTGCTCGATCCCGCTCCTCACCAAACTCTGGATCAACGGGCGCTCGTTGAAGCCAGCACAGGCCGCGCTCGCCATAGCTGACCCGCAAGCGGACGAAATCGCTGTATTCCACCGATGGAGGAGCCTTGATTTCGATCCTGCTGTCATTGACCGGCCACCGGTGCAATGCCCCGCACAAAGTGCCGACTTCCAAAAGGATGTCCGGGTGATCCGGATGAGGGCTCGACCACTTGCTCCCCTCGTGCTGCTGGAGCGATAACTGAGGGTGCATGATCGACTGGCGCACGGACCATCGAGCAGCCACCTGAGCTCGTGCCCGCTCAAGTAGTTCCTGTTCACAAGTAGCCGTATCAATTTCATAGTTGACCAGTGGATGCTCAACCGGCCGTGCACTGCCAAGCAGTGCCCTAATCCCCTGCTCCACCTGATTCTCGATGCGCAATCGCGCCATCACTTCGACGTTTCGCCCAGACCAGGCGCGCATGGTTGCATTGGCGCTGCCCAGCCATAGCCGACTTTGCCGGCCGCTACGTGTAAACAGCAACTTGGCATGCAGCCCGTTGGCGATGAGCTCCTCCTCCGCTGGACTGTCGTCATCCTGAGCTTGCTCCGATGTGTTTTGGGTCTGGGAGGGCGCGTCGGCCAGCGGATAATCCGGCGCATCCAATGCCAATAGCTCATAACAACCAGGAAGCGAAGGTCCGACGCGTTCAATTTCGCGCAGCGTGCTTAACAGGACCGGGCGAGATACCTCTCCAGTTGGCAATGCCATCGCTGCGAGGAAAGTCTGGTCAATAAAAGGGCTGACCACCACCAGTTCATCGATGTCGCCCATCTGATTGGGAAGGGCCTGGGTGCCGTTACCGTCCGACCAGAGAAGACACTCGACGGTTACCCCGGGTGGTGCCAGCCAAGTAACATCAGCAACCGTTGAGGCCAACGCACGTGCACCGATACCCTTTAGCCCTGCCTGTTTGGCCAGTGCATGCGCAAGTTTTTCGATGCCTGGCACCTGTGTACCCTTCGGTGCCGATACCAACAACAATCCGAGGTCTCGATTAACGCATTCGGTGAGGTTGCGACTTCCGATCCACAGCCGCCAGCACTGGCTGCCGTCCTCGCGTCGCAAACGCACCAGTGCCGCCTTGGCGTGCCAGCTATGGTGGGCTTCATTGAAATCGACTTCGCGTACGAACTGATCCAGCACAACCGCCATCCGAGGTGTACGTCGCATCTGCGCCAGACGTCCGCGCTGGATGACAACACGTACTTTTCCCCGCAAGAGCTCCACGGCCTCGGCAAAGTCTGTGGGGCTGCCGTGTCCAGCATCGGAGTCCCTGCCAGCCAGCGCCAACAGGGCTGCACCGATCGATCCCAAATCCGCGGAATAGGAACTGAGCAAAGCCAGCTCGACGGTCTCGCCGGGGCCGGGACGCAGGTGTTCAAGAAATGACAGTGCAGGCCAATTGACGACTGTGCTCATGAAGCGTTCGCCAGATCGTTGAGGAGTACGCTGACGTTATGCCACCTGAAGTGCAACGGTTGTGCCTTGCTGTGGTTGTCATGTAACCACTCTGCACGTCGAGCTCGACCGTCACGAGTCATGGCAAGACGCGCACGGGCGCCCTTGCGTGCCTCAACCTGGGTGTAAATATCCAGCAACGCAAGGGGATTGCTTCCGCCAGCTGCAGCCCAGTCGCGCGTGACAACCACCAGCTCTCGAAGCCGCCGCGGCAAAAGACCGATCTGCTCCTCAAGCACGTCCACATCCAGCCGCGCCGCTGACTCAATGTGCTCAGGGATCATGTTTTGCAGATGCGCGTGTCGCTCGTCGCTAGCCGCCCCTTTGTCGTGATCGCGCACCAGGTGCTCCAGCAGTGCATCGTAAACAGCACGCCCCAGACCTGCGAGGCTGGCAGCCTGACGTGCCCGACGCAGCAATGACGCCTGATCGCCTGCCACGGCATAGGTCTCGTCGGCCCACATATCATCGGGTGCTTGTGCTCGGGTTTTGACCAGGCGTGCGAGCAGTGACAACGTCCCAGTTTTGCGACTGAACAATTGAGCCAACCGATCGTGAAGAAAATCTGCTTCCGAGCGGGTCAACTCCAAGTCTATTGCCCCCTCTCGCCATCCCTGTGGTCGATCAGGTAGAGGCATGAACGGGAAAGCATCTGCGAGCAATGGTTGGCCGTCGTCGTCCAGCTTGGAGCGGTTGCCTACCAGTAGTTGATGCACCTGGGCTCGCGTAGGCGTGCCCCTTCCCTGCGTGCGCAAGATCCCCCAAGTCGCCAGTGCATTCCAGTACACCGTCGAGGGGGGCTGGCTGGCTGGTCTTGGGAAAACATTCCCCCCTATGACCTGCCTTGATCCGGACTCAATCAGTCGACCGGCAAGCTGGCACTCACGAGCCCGCAGCGCACGTTTAGCATGTGAACCGGTTAAACCGGCAAGGTCTTCGAACAACCAGGGGACAAACAGTGCGTAGCGGGCGCGACCATGCAGAACTGAGGTGCCTGGAAAGAACAGATCTGCGTAACGCTGGTGGATGGTCAGTAGTCCCAGTTCGTCACGCACGCCATAAGACTCAATATCCATCTGTGCCTTGGCCCTCGCCAACGCGTCACGAGATAGATAGGTCCACCCCAAGCTGGGCTCACTGGAGGGTGATTGCCGCGAAGGTCGTGATTGACTTGAATGCTGCAAGACACCGAGCTCCATCGAAAATGTCGTCGCGGAACAAGAAATTCTCGCGGCGATAGCCTAACGCCACCAATGCGTCTGCGGCAATGGATTCCGAGATCAGGTTGGGCGAACCTGAAGGGCATTTCTGGTTCGGCCCATCACACTCATCTTCATAAGTCATGACCAGAATCCCAACACCGAAACAAGCATGAGCTGGACACGACCCCTATGCCACGCTGACTAAATATCCGGGCGGTTGATTAGAAGATTCAGTTGAGTGCTCTTGGAGGTTATCGTCGTTGATCCCCGTCCCAACCACTCTCCAGATGCAGGCTTTCCATCTTTCGAAATTCGCGCAGTCACCTGAATAGCGCCCGCGCTGGACAAGGTATTGCTGACCATCATGACGTCGGCATCCGAGAACTCCACATCCACAGGGAGACTTGAAACTTTCAGACGCTTGGCAGCCAGAGGTACTTTCGAGCCTGAAAGTGCCTGAACAAACACAAACACACTGTCGTTCAAACCCACCTTTTTTATAATGTCTGGCGAAATTTCCACACGTACCTTTAGCAAAATTGGCGCTAGATCAACGTCCTCAGCGTTCATGAGACTGGCGCTCTCCCCCCCTTTTGAAAGGCCCTCTTTAGCATGCCGTATGGCCTCAACCAAAGCAGCGCGTGAAGTGTCCTGAGGGCTCATGTTTGCTATCGCTTGGTTCCAGTATTTCAAAGCGTCTGCATAACGCTGCTCTTCAAAGGCCGTTAACCCTAAAAGGCTTAAGCTAACCCTCTCACTGGGATCGTTCGCTAGCGCTTCATCGACCAGGGTTTGAATGGTTGCTGACCATTTTTTCCCGTTGGAAAAATACAATGCCTCAGCCCATTTACCTAAAAGCTCGGGTTGGCGCCCGGCCAACGAGACCGTTCTTTCAAACATTCTTGCAGCATCAGCCGAGCGCCCCTGAGCCATGTAATTTTGGGCTAGAGAGTATGCATTTTGAGCAGACTCTGGCTGCACGTTCACTGCACGCTCCAGGCGGTCGGTCATTTCCGCCAATGACGCAGGGGGTTGGGCAAATTCGCGACTTAGTTCGACCTGATCACGAGCCCCAAAATGCAAGTACAAGCCTAAAGCGAACACAGGAACCAGTAGTGCCGTTAGTAACGGCGCGGGCTTGCCAAGGTGCGAAATCCGCGGTGCCACAGCGCCTTCTGTATCGGTGAGCAATTCACGAGCCGCTTCGGCATAGGCTGCCTCCATCTGCGCGGCATCAAGCACGCCTTCATCCTGCTGAACCTGCAACTCTGCCACGCGCTCCTGATACAGGGTGACGTTCAGGGCAGTACGATCCTCTTCGCGCAAAGCATGACTACCGCGAAGAACAGGGATCAATAGAAAGTTAAGGGCCACCAGCAGCAGCAGACCTGCAGCGAGCCAGAAATCAATCATTTTTGATTTACCTCCAGCAGGTGGTTGAAGCGCTTAAGGTCCTCGGCTGAAAGCGAGCTCGGTGGTTGGCCACGGTGTCTGCGGCGGCGGACGATCACGGCGATGATCACGAAGCCGCCCAGCAACAGGCCGGCAGGGCCGAACCAGAGCAAGGCCGTCTTGGCGTTCAGGGCTGGCTTGTAGCGGACGAAGTCACCGTAGCGGTCGACCATGAAGTCGATGATCTGCTGATTGTCCTTGCCCTCGCCGAGCATGCGGAAAATCTCTTTGCGCAGGTCGGCGGCGATCGGTGCGTTGGAATCGGCGATGTCCTGGTTCTGGCACTTGGGGCAGCGCAGCTCCTTGGTCAGCTCGCGAAAACGCTCGCGATCCCCTTCCTTGGCAAACTCGTAGGTGTCGATGGCGGCATGGGCCATGCCCGCCATGCTCAAGCCCAGGACCACCGCGGCGAGCAAGCGCTTCATGGCCTGTCCTCACCGACCAGCGCCTGGTACTTGGTCACCAGCTTTTCGCGCCAGACCTGCTCGTCGATCACTCCGACGAACTTGTCGCGAATGATGCCCTTGGCGTCGATGAAGAAGGTTTCCGGCGCGCCGTACACCCCCAGGTTCAATCCCAACGAGCCATCGTCATCCCGGATGTTAAGTTGATAAGGATTGTGGAATTCGTTGAGCCACTTCACTGCGTCGGCGTTGACGTCCTTGTAGTTGATGCCGTAGATCACCACACCCGTCTCGGCGAGCTTGTTCAGCACCGGGTGCTCGACCCGGCAGGAAATGCACCAGGTGCCCCAGACGTTGACCAGCACCGGTCTGCCGAGAATATCGGCACGGGTCAGCGTTTTATCACCCTGCACCGCCGGCAGGGAGAACTCCGGGAAAGGCTTGCCGATCATCGCCGAGGGCAACTCTGCCGGGGCCAGGTACAGACCGCGATACAGGAAAACAGCGACCATCAGAAAAATCGCCAGTGGCAACAGCATCAGCCAACGTTTCATGCAGTGGCTCCATCCATGCCCAGTACTTTACGCACCCGGCTTTTTACCTTGACCCGATAACGCCGATCCAGCGTTGCCAGCAATCCACCCAAACCTGTGAGCAAGCCGCCGAACCAGATCCAGCGTACGAACGGTTTGACGTGTACGCGAACGGCCCAGGCGCCATCGCCCAGCGGTTCGCCCAGCGCCACATAGAGATCACGGGTGAAACCGGCGTCGATCCCGGCTTCGGTCATCACCGAGTTCTGTACGGTGTACAGGCGTTTCTCCGGATGCAGCACGCTGATTTCCTTGCCATCGCGGATCACCCGGATGGTGCCCTTGTCGG
>NZ_JBSVXG010000145.1:0-15357 GCF_054070595.1 Pseudomonas sp. SDO55104_S430
GCAGTCGTGAAATCAGGCAACGCGGTGCTCCAGGCAGACCTCGCATGCAGGTTCTGCGACTGCTTCGCAGCCGGACGCAGGCTTCGCCAGCTGCTACATGGACCGCGTTTTGCCTTAACTGACTGGCATTAGGGCATGCCCTCTCACCACAGGGGTTTGCATTCACAGGCAGAGGAATCAGGTGTAGTTGGCGCGCACGAACCAGCTGCGCCGGGCATTGTTGAGCAGCAGCCAATAAGCCCCGAACGCGCAGATGAAGGTGACGGGCGCCGACCAGGTGGCCAGGTCCGCATGACCGCTGTTGAGCAAGGCAATGCCCAGCCCCGCAGCGAGGAACCACGCACCCAGCCCGCAGGGGTTGAAGGCACTGACTCGATCCACCTGATACTCGATGCGATCCTGGAACAGCTGCCCATAGCGCGGTGAAAAGATATGCGCCAGGGCGATCGCCACCCAGGCCACCACGAAGATGCTCTGGTACGCCAGGGCCTGCAGGATGTACTCGAAAACGTTCAAGCGCATCAGCGTGTACACGAGCGCGCCGACGGCCACCGCCCAGACCCAATAAGGCACCCGGGCCAGCCCGACGCCGCCGAAAAACGCCTGCATGTTGGTCGCCGCCAGATAGAAATTCGCCGAGTTGATCCGCGTCTGGCTGACCCAGACGAACATCAGACCCCAGAACCCCATCAGCTCGATGATCGCCATCACCACCGACACCTCGCTCAAGCCGCCCGGTGTAGGAATGGTCCCCGCCAGGAAGATCCCCACCAGGCCATTGATCAGGAAAGTGAAGGTGTAGAACGGCAGACCGAAGTTGAAGCGCGCGTGATAGCGGGTGTCCTCCTCACGACCAAAGCGCGCGTAGTCCCAGGTGTACATCATCAGGATCCACACGCCCATGAAGTAGCTGAAGCAATCCCACCAGCCGTTCTTCACGGGTCCTCCGGCCGGGCCCATTTGCAGCCAGGCGTTGCTGTAGCCGTATTGCTCGACGGTCATTACCACCAGCGCCACCAGACCGATCAGATAGAACGGCAGCAGCACGCCGTTGAGCTTGTCCATCCAGTTCTGCACACGCCCCAGGATCAGCGGAACGCTGTACAGCGCCACCAGCAGATAAGCCTGGTTGAGCGACAGGTTGGGCATGTAGTTCTGGATCGCAATGGCAATCACCGAGCCTTCGAACACACTGTAGTAGGTGGCGGTTGCAAAGAAAATCAGGGTCGCCAGCACCGCCCCCTTGTGCCCGAACAGCACCCGGGAAAACAGCGCGACCGACAACCCGGTCCGGATCGCATAACGGGAAATGACCCCGTTGATGAGCGCATAGGTGACCACCGACAACAGCAGTCCGATGATCGCATTGGCAGTGCCAAAGGTCATGGCCAGGGTGGCGGACACCACCAGCCAGAACATCGCACTGCAAATACCCCACCAGGCCATTGTCAACGAACCTTTGGGCATGCGGTGTGTTGCGGGAACGGCGACCACCGAATAATCGGTGCTGTCGCCTTGTTGCGAGAGGGTGGCGGCCATGGTTCTTCTCTTGTTTTTGGATGAAGAACCTGGATGGTAAGAGCGCTGTGGCGAGAAAAGATTGCTGTTGGCTGCACTGGTTTTTGTGTAGGAGCGAGCTTGCTCGCGATGGAGGCCAACGATAACGCGGGGTATCAGGTTTCCCGCGTCATCGTTGACGACCATCGCGAGCGAGCTCGCTCCTACAGGGGGGTGGCGATTATGTCTGTTTGTTCAATGCTGCCTCGGCCGCGGCGATTTCGGCCTGGCGCTTGAGAATCACATCCCCCACCGGCGGCCCCTGGAAGCGCCGTGCTTCGAAGCCGAACCAGACGATGGCCGTCAGCACCAGGAAGCCGATGGTGATGTACAGCGCCCAGTCGTTGGGTGGCTGGATGCCGATGACGAAGATGATCACCATCGACAGGACCGAGAGCAGGGCGAACACCGTGTACCAGAATCGCCCCATGTTCCATGGCCCCATGACCGGCCATTTCGCGGTGCCGTAGGTGAACAGGCCGAGCACGATCGGGATGATGAAAGAGAAGAACAGGAAGATCACGGTGCAGGACACCACGATGGTGTAGACCGGGGTTTCACCGACCGAGATCACCGAAGAACCCCAATCGAACAGTACCGCCAGGGTCGCGCCGGTCCAGATCGCGGCGACCGGGCTGCGGAAGGTCGGCGACACCGAGGACAGTGCCTTGGAGCAGGGCAGGCCGCCGTCCCGGGAGAAGGCGAAGATCATCCGCGACACCGAGGTCACGGTGGCCAGTCCGCACAGGACCTGGCAGATGAAAATTGCCACGTACAGTGCGTCCTTGAGCAGCGGGTTGACCTGGGCATTCATGGCCCAGAAGAACACGTTCCAGCCTTGCTTGGCGGCGTCGTCCATGTTCGGCAGCATCAGCACGAAGGCGCTGAGCATCAGCCAACCGAACAGCAGCGACCAGAGCACCGACATGACCATGCCCTTGGGCACGGAGACCGCCGCGTTGCGGGTTTCCTCGGAGGTGTGGGCAGAGGCGTCGTAGCCGGTGATGGTGTAGATCGGCAACAGCAGGCCGAGCATGAAGATCCAGGCGTTGGACGCCTCTGGCCACACGCCGCCCCCGGCCGCGCCGGAGTAGTTGCCGAAGGTCACCAGCCGCGCGAACTCGAAACTGGGCGCCGAGATCAGGCAGACGACGGTCAGCGCCAGCGCGGTGGCGAAGATCAAGTAACCGGAGAAGTCGGTGAGCTTGGCGGTCAGGCCGATGCCCAGATGGTTACACAGGGCCTGCAGGCCTGTGAGGATCGCCAGGAAAATCACCCGGGTGGTTACGGTGTCTTCCATCCCCAGCGTCGGTCCGAAGGCGCCGAAGAAGAAGTAGTAGGTGCCGACATTGATCGCTCCCAGCACCGTCACCAGCCCCAGCAGGTTGAACCAGGCGGTGAGCCAGCCGGTGAAGCGGTTTCCGAGGATCGAGCCCCAGTGATACAGGCCACCAGCGGTGGGGTAGGCCGAGGAAATCTGCGCCATGGCCAGGGCGAACACGCCCGAGATCAGGCAGCCTAACGGCCAGCCGATGCCGATCGAGGCACCGCCTGCGCCCGAGGTGCCCTGGGCCAGTGAGTTGATCCCTCCGGAGAGGATGCAGATGATCGAAAAGGAAATCGCGAAGTTGGAGAAAACCCCCATTCGTCGCGACAGCTGCTGGGCATAGCCCATGCTGTGCAGCACTTTGACGTCATCGTCATGCGCCTCGGTGCCGGGCTGGTTTACTGTGCTCATCGGGTGTGCCCCTTCAGGTTTTGATACGCATCCATCCGCGACGGCGGACAGCTCGGCCTTCAACCCCTTGTTGTACTGCTCCTGTTTTCTACTTTTGGATTTGCCCGGAATAAACCTGATGACAGCGAATCAGGTAGGCCGAGCGAAACCTGTGGCGAGAGGGCTTGCCCCCGTTGGACTGCGCAGCAGTCCCATTTTTTGGGGCCGCTGCGCGACCCAACGGGGGCAAGCCCCCTCGCCACAAAATTCCCTCACTGCAAAGTACTCATCGCTGCATTACAAGCGACCGTGAAACGCCGCCGCAAAAATCTCCGAAACTCCCGCCTTGGTAAGCGGCAACGGATTCCCACCCGCCGACGGATCGACCACCGCCATATCGGCGATCAACTCGGCCTGCTTGTCATCCACCCCCAGCTCGGACAGGGTGTGCGGCACGGCGATGTCCTTGCGCAGTTTGAGGACGAAGGCCATGAAACCGTCGAAGTCGGGTTTGGGCAGTTGCAGATACGCGGCCAGGCGGACGATGCGTTCTTCGATGGCCGGGCGATTGAATTTCAGGACATAGGGCATCAGCGTGGCGTTGGTCATGCCGTGATGGGTGTCGTACAGCGCGCCGATGGGATGGGCCAGGGCATGCATGCCGCCCAGTCCCTTCTGGAAAGCGGTGGCGCCCATCGCGGCGGCGGCCAGCATGTTGGCGCGGGCGTCGAGATCGTCCGGGGTATGTACGGCACGCACCAGCGCGTGCTTCACCAGGCGCATGCCTTCCACCGCGATGCCGTCGGCCAGCGGATGAAAGCCGGGTGCGCAGTAGGCTTCCAGGCAATGCGACAGCGCATCCATGCCGGTACCGGCGGTAACTTTCGGCGGCATGCCGACGGTCAGCGCCGGGTCGCTGATGACCACCCGGGGCATCATTTTCGGGTGAAAGATGATGCGTTTGGTGTGGGTGCGATCGTCGATGATCACCGCCGCGCGGCCCACTTCCGAGCCGGTGCCCGCCGTGGTCGGCACCGCGATGATCGGGGCGATGCCTTTTTCATCGGCACGGGTCCAGTAGTCGCCGATGTCCTCGAAATCCCATACCGGGCGGGTCTGGCCGCTCATGAAGGCGATCAGTTTGCCCATGTCCAGGCCACTGCCGCCGCCGAAAGCCACCACGCCGTCGTGATTGCCGGCTCGCCAGGCCGTAAGCCCGCCGGCCAGATTGGCCTCCACCGGGTTGGGCTTGAGATCGCAGAACAGCTCGGCTCCCAACCCCGCACCGCGCAAGGCCTCCAGCGCTGCGGTGGTGATCGGCGCCTTGCCCAGGCCACTGTCGGTGACCAGCAAGGGTCGCTGGATGCCCTGGCTGCGGCAGATCTCGGCCAGCTCGCTGATGCGCCCGACGCCGAAGCGGATGCTTGTGGGGTAGTTCCAGTTTCCCTTCAGGCTCATGGTTCAGATCTCGTGGCGCAAATGGAAGGATTTGGCGCGGGTCAGGTGTTCGTAGCCCAGGCTCGACAGAGTCACGCCGCGCCCGCTGTTCTTCATCCCGGTCCAGGCCAGCGCCGGGTCCAGGTAGTCGCAGCGGTTCATGAACAGGGTGCCGGTGTCGACCCGGTTGCCCAGGCGTTCGGCGGCGGCGAGGTCCGAGGTCCAGATCGAGGCGCTGAGGCCGAATTCGCTATCGTTCATCAGGGCCACCGCTTCGTCATCTCCGCTGACCGGCATGATGCCGACCACTGGACCGAAGCTTTCATCGCGCATCACCGACATTTGATGGGTGACGTTGACCAGCACCTGCGGCGCCAGGTAGGCGCTGCCCGAGACGTCGGGGGCGAAGGCCTGGGGCTCGATCAGCGCCTTGGCGCCCTGGGCCAGCGCGTCGGCGATCTGCTTGCGAACGAAGTCCGCCGCGCCGGGATTGATCAGCGGGCCGAGGGTCGTGGCTTCGTCCAGCGGATTGCCCAGCACGTACTGGCGGGTGAAGGAGGCGAAGCGTTCGATGAATTGCGGATAGAGGGACTGATCGACGTAGATGCGTTCGATGGCGCAGCAGCTTTGCCCGGAGTTGAAGAAGCTGCCGTCCACCAGGTTTTCCACGGCGTATTCGAGGTTGGCGTCGGCCCGCACGTAAGCCGGGTCCTTGCCGCCGAGTTCCAGGCCCAGGCCGAGGAATCTGCCGGTGGCGGCCCTTTCCATGGCTTTGCCTGCGGGCACGGAGCCGGTGAAATTCACCTGATGCACACGACCTGATCCGATGATCGCGCCGGTCTGCTCGTGGCTCAGCAGCAGGTTCTGGAACAGCCCTTCGGGCAGGCGCGCACGGCGGAAGGCTTCGGCGAAACGCTCACCGACCAGCAGGGTTTGCGAGGCGTGCTTGAGCAGGACGCTGTTGCCCGCCATCAGCGCCGGGATGATGGTGTTGACCGCCGTGAGGTAGGGGTAATTCCACGGCGCGACCACCAGCACCGTGCCCAGCGGATCGCGCTGGATATGCCGGCGGAAACCGGCGATGGGTGTCGGCTCGACGTTAGCCAGGGCCTGCGGCGCGATGGCGATCATGTGCCGGGCGCGCTCCTGGAAACCGCGCAGTTCGCCGGCGCCATAACGCACCGGACGGCCCATCTGCCAGGCCAGTTCCGGGACGATGTCGTCCTTCATCGCCAGCATCGCGTCCACCGCGGCGCTGCAATAGGCCGCGCGTTCGCTCAGAGGTCTGAGTTTCCATTGCGCCTGGGCGCTGGTGGCCGCCGTCAGCGCCTGTTCGATCTGCCCGGCATCGGCGTACGGGCGCTCGGCATAGATCCGGCCATCGACCGGCGAGATGAGTTGAATCGTTGCAGTCATGATTGCCCAACCCTGGAGTGATCAATAACGCTCGAAGCCGCGCTGCAGTTCCCAGTCTGTGACCCGCCGGTCGTACTCTTTCTGCTCCCATTCGGCGGTGTGCACGTAGTGGTCGACCACTTCATCGCCGAAGGCCTCGCGCAACATGGCCGAGCCCTTCAAGGCGGCGCTGGCGTCGCGCAGGGTCTTGGACACTTCGGGCAGCTCTTCATTGGCGTAGGCGTCGCCCTCGTAGGGCGGGTCGAGGCTGAGTTTCTCGTCGATGCCCGCCAGCCCCGCAGCAATCAGCGCGGCGAAGGCCAGGTAAGGGTTGAGATCGGCGCCGCCGATGCGGCATTCGATGCGAATCGATTTGCTCTCTTCGGCGCACAGGCGGAAGCCGGCGGTGCGGTTGTCGCGGCTCCAGACCGCCCGGGTCGGGGCGAAGGTGCCGGCCTGGAAGCGCTTGTAGGAATTGATGTAGGGCGCCAGGAAACAGGTGATGTCGTCGGCGTACTTGAGCTGCCCGGCCACCCAGGACCGCATCAGTTTCGACATGCCGAACTCGGCTTTGGCGTCAAAGAACAGCGGCTTCTTGCCGTTCTTGTCCCACAGCGAATTGTGGATGTGGCTGCTGGAACCGGCGGCGTCGTAGCGCCACTTGGCCATGAAGGTGATCGACTTGCCTTGCAGCTGCGCGATCTCCTTGCAGGCGTGTTTGATGAGCACGTGATGGTCGGCCATGGTCATGGCGTCGGCGTAGCGAATGTTGATCTCTTCCTGGCCCGGGCCCCATTCGCCCTTGGAGTTCTCCACGGGAATGCCGCAGGCCTGCAGGTGCTTGCGGATCGCCCGCATCACCGGCTCCTCGCGGGTGGTCTGCAGGATGTTGTAGTCCTCGATGTAATGGCCGGCGGTTTTCGGCTTGTAGTAGTTGCGTTTGTGGATGGCTTCGTAGCTCTCGTCGAACAGGTAGAACTCCAGTTCCGAGGCGAACATGCCCTTGTAGCCGCGTTCGCGCAGGCGTTCGACCTGTCTTTTGAGGATCGCTCGCGGGCTGTGGGGCAGGTCCTGGCGATGGTGGTGATCGAGCACGTCGCACAGCACCAGGGCCGTGCATTCCAGCCAGGGCACCTTGCGCAGGGTGCTCATGTCGGGTTTGAGGACGAAGTCGCCGTAGCCTTTGCTCCAGCTCGCGGCGGCGTAGCCGGGCACCGGTTCCATGTCGATGTCGTCGGCCAGCAGGTAGTTGCAGCAGTGGGTTTCTTCGTAGCCTGAGTCGATGAAGAATTCGACCTGGAATCGCTTGCCGACCAGCCGGCCCTGCATGTCGACCATGCACACCAGAACGGTGTCGATTTCGCCGGAGACGGCGGCACGCTTGAGTTCGTCGAAACTGAGAAGAGGCTCGGTCATCGAGGCAAGTCCTGCGCAATGGGTTGGGGGCCTGTCTGAAATAGCCGTTGCAGACGCTCTCCAGAAAACAACCCAAACCTGCAGATGCGAGCATCGTGAGCAATTGGCTGAACATAGCTTAGCCTACTGTCAATTATTGCAAGTTTTTGCTGATTCTGTGGGAGCGAGCCTGCTCGCGATGAACGCCCAGACACCGCGGGCATTCAGACATCCAGCGTCATCGTTGACCACCATCGCGAGCATGCTCGCTCCTACAGTGGTTCGGGGGCGTCCACGGATTTTGTGTCCATCAACTCCTACAATGAAATGCGTTTACATGCTCGCGGAGTAGTTCACATGGCGAAGAAGAGAGATCACACCACGTATGAAAACCTGAAACGGACTTACCCGGATTTTCTGGAGGCTGTGGAGGCGTTGGGGGCGAATGTTCGGCATGCGGGGCCACTGGATGAGTTGTCGGTGCAGTTGATTCAGCTGGGTGCCGCGGCGGCGGTTCGCTCGGAGGGGGCGGTGCATAGTCATGCGCGGCGGGCGCTGGAGGCGGGGGGGACGCCGGAGCAGGTTCGGCATGCGTTGATTGCGCTTACCAGCACCATCGGGTTTCCGACGGTCGTGGCGGCGGTCAGTTGGGCGGATGATGTGATTGGGGAGGGGAAGGCGACTTGAGTGTAGGGCACCGGACCTGTAGCAGCTGGCGCAGCCTGCGTCCGGCTGCGTAGCCGTCGTAAATTCGGGCACCGAGGTTTTTCAGGGAGATCCGGTACACAGGTTTTACGACTGCTTCGCAGCCGGACGCAGCCTCGCAAGCTCGACAGCTGCTACAGAGCCGAACGCAGGCTGCGCCAGAGACCGTGGGCTCAGTACTGCGCCCGCACCGCCAGCGTCACGGTGCGCGGATCGCCGTAGAAGTTGGTGCCCCACGATGCATCCACCCGGTCGTAGTACTTGCGGTCGAACAGGTTGTTGGCGGTCAGGGTGGTCGACAGGTTTTCGTTGATCTTGTAGCCCACCTGCGCGGTGGCGATGGCATAGCCGCCTTGCTGGAATTTCACTTCACGCTGGTAGTAGGTGTCACTGACCGCGCGAACACCGCCGGCGACGCTGAAGTCCTTGAGCGGGCCGTCGCTGAATTCGTACTTGGTCCACAGGTTGAAGTTGTGCTTGGGCGTGATGGTGCTGAAGGTCTTGCCTTCGGAGCCGTCCTCGGCGTTCAGGTATTTGGTGGACGTGAAGGCGTAACCGGTGATGATGCTCCAGTTGTCGGTCAGGTTGCCGCTCAGCTCGGTTTCCCAGCCTTGGCTGCGCGCCTTGCCCTCGGACATGTACGCGGCAATGCTGTTGTTGTATTCGGCGCGGTTTTCGTCGTAGATGCGGAACACCGCGATGCTGGCGTTCAGGCGTCCGTCGAAGAATTCGCGCTTGAGGCCGATCTCGTATTGCTCACCCTCACGCGGACCGATCGGCGTATTGTCGGCGCCCAGTTCGCTCTGCGGCTTGAACACGCCGGTGTAGCTGGCGTAGGCCGACAGCTCGGGCGTGAGTTTGCCGATGATCGCGCCGTAGGGCACCACCTTGCGGTTGATGCTGGTGCTGGCGCTGCCGAAGTTGTTGAAGAAGGCGTTGGCGTTTTTCGCCTCACTTTCGTACCAGGTCACGCGGCTGCCGCCGATCACGTCGAGCCAGTCGGTGACGTTGAGCTTGGCGCGAGTGTAGAGGCCGTATTGATCGGACTTGGACCAGTTGCCGTTGTCCTTCACGTAGTCCTGTTTCGGAATGTCGATGCTGCCAGGATCAAAGACATTGATCGGGAAGTAGTCGCCGCCACCGTAGGTGAAGTCCTTGTCCAGATGCTGGTATTCGGCGCCCACGGTGAATTCGTGGGTGCGGCCCAGGGCCTCGAACGGGGTGGTAACGAAGCTGTCGGCGCCGATGGTCTTGATGTGGGTGTAGTAGTTGTAAGCCACGGCCCAGCTGTCACCGGTGTCCGGGTCGACCGCGCCGTCGGCCCAGGTGAAATTGCGCTTGGGGGTTTCGGCGTCGCGGTAGGTCAGGGTGGTCTTGAACTGGCCGCCGTTGTCCAGAGCGTGGTCGACTTCGGCGAAGGTTTCCCAGACTTTTTCGTTCAGTTCATTCCACTTCGCATCGACGAAGGTCGAGCGCGGCACGTCCAGCAGCTTGCCGTTGGCATAGGCGGGCAAGCCGAAGGCCGGGGTGGAATGGTTCTGCTGATAGGCGCCGCCGACCGACAGGGTGGTGGCCGGATCCAGGTCGAATTCCAGGCGACCGTAAACCATCGGGCGTTCGTTCTGCGCGTAGTCGACAAAGGATTTGTTGTTCTCGTAGGCGGTGATGAAACGTCCGCGCACGTTGCCCTGTTCATTCAACGGACCGGTGACGTCCACCGAGGAACGGTAATGATCGTACGAGCCGGCCGCCAGTTCGCCGCCGATGGCGAATTGGCCAAGGGCGCGCTTGCGCACCACGTTGATCGTGCCGCCGGGTTCGCCCGCACCTTGGTACAGGCCGGACGGGCCGCGCAGCACTTCGATGCGGTCGTACATCGCCAGGTCGAATGAGGTGCCCATGTCGCCCTGGCCGGTGGGTTGCGAGACGCCGTCGACCTGCACCTGATCGACCAGGAAGCCGCGCATGTACACGTCGTTGAGGCTGGAACCGGAGTTGTAGGTCTTGATCGTCACCCCGGTCACCTGGCGCATGGCGTCCTGCAGGCTGTTCATGTTCTGGTCGTCCATGCGCTGGCGGGTGACCACCGACACCGATTGCGGGATGTCCTTGAGCTTGATGTTGCCCTTGCCGATGCTCACTTCGTTGGTGGTGTAGGAATGCGTGCCTTCGGTGGTCAGGCCGAGCAGTTGGGCGTTGATCGATGTCGCGCCCAGTTGCAACGCGCCGCTGTTGGCCGAGCGCACCAGGGTGTAGCTGGCATCGCTGCGCTGGACCATGTCCAGGCCGGTGCCGTTCAGCAGGCGGCTCAGCGCCTCGAGTGGCGAATAGGTGCCGGACAGGCCGGGGCTTTGCTGGCCGTCGGTAAGGGCCGGGTCGAAGGACAGGGCGATGCGACTGTCGGCGGCGAAGCGCGACAGGGTCTGCCCCAGCGGGCCGGCCGGGATCTGATAGCTGCGCACATCGCTGATGGCAGCCGGTTGCGCCGCCCACGCAGAGGCGCAGGTGCCGCCGATCAGCAGGCCGAAAAGGGTGTGGCGCAGGGGAGGAGCGAAGCGTTGGGCGCGTAAAACGGGCATTTGAGTCGTGATCCTGTCGGCAAGGGAAAGGGGTGTTTCTTCCCTTGCCAGCCGAGTGCGGAAAAAGTATCAGCCCCCGGCAAAAATATTTTTACCTGTAGGAGCGAGCACGCTCGCGATGGAGGACGGGACACCGCGGGGCGTCAGGTTTCCAGCGTCATCGTTGACCACCATCGCGAGCGTGCTCGCTCCTACAGAGGTGTTCAGGCGGGGGAAATGGTGAGCAAATAACCGCCCAGATGCGTGCTCACTTTGACCGGATAGGTCTGCACCAGCATATTCAACGCCTGGCGGTTGTCGTCCAGCGGAAATGCACCGGAAACCCGCACCTTGGCCACCGCCGGATCGCAGCGCACCAGGCCATGGCGGTAGCGCGCCAGTTCTTTCGCAAACTCTCCCAGCGGCATGCCGTCGGCCACCAGCATGCCTTCGCTCCAGGCGATCAGGGCGCTGTCGGCGGACTTTATCGGGCCGATGACAGAGGCAGAAAATGAAGTCTGCTGTCCCGCACCCAAGATCATCGGCGTCGCCTGCGGACGTCTGTACAGTTCGATCTGCACCCGACCCTCCAGCACCGCCAACCGGGTGACACCGTCGTCTTCGCGAACACTGAAACTGGTGCCCAGCGCCTGCATCAGGCCCTGTTCGGTGGAAACCCGGAACGGCCGGCCCGGCACCTGAATATCCGCCGCCGTCTGCACCAGGATTTCACCGCGACGCACGCGGATCAGGCGCTGTTGCGCATCGAAGTTCACGTCGACCGAAGTATCGGTATTGAGGGTCAGCTGACTGCCATCGGCGAGGGTCAGCTCGCGACGCTCGCCAATCCCGGCGTGATAGTCGGCGGTCCAGCCCAGGCGCTCGTTCAACTGCCAGCCGATCCAGCCCGCCGGGGCCAGCGCCAGCAACGCGGCCAGGCGCCCGAGCATCGCCCGGCGCTGCGGGTTGTCGGGCCGGTCGAGTGCCGGCATCGCCAGTTCCGGCGGCAATCCGCCCAGCTTGCCCATCAGGGTCTCCGCACGCTGCCAGGCGAATTCGCATTCGCTGTTGCTGGCTCGCCATTGTTGCCATTGCAGCAGTTCACGCTCGCTCAGCGAGCCTTCGCTCAAGCGCATCAGCCACTCGGCGGCTTCTTCCAGGGCGACGGGGTTGATCTTCGAAGGGGCGTTCATGCTGGCGTCAACGTCAGGCACTGGACGAAGGCCTGCTTCATATAGCGTTTGACGGTTATCAGCGATACATCCAGCTTCGTCGCGATATCGTGATACTTCATCCCGCCGATCTGCGACAGCAGGAACGCGCGCTTGACCAGGATCGGCAAGGAATCGAGCATCGCATCGACTTCATGCAGGGTTTCCAGAATCAGGAAGCGTTGTTCGGGGGAGGGGGCCAGCGATTCGGGCATTTGCTCCAGCGCCGACAGATAGGCACGTTCCAGCGCCTGACGCTGATACCAATTGACGAGAATGCCCTTGGCCACACAGGTCAGATAGGCCCGCGGCTCTGCAAGGTCCGGCAGGGACTTGCCGGCGAGGATGCGCGTGAAGGTATCGTGCATCAGGTCTGCGGCATCCACGCGATTCCCCAGTTTTCGCTGAAGCCATCCGTACAGCCAGCCTTGATGGCCGACGTACAGGGCTTCGACCGAGCGAACGTGGTGCTGATAAACCGCAGACTGAAGGTCACTCATCGCGTCAATGCTTTTTCTAATTGAGAATTATTAGCAATTGTAATGAGCGCTTTGCCTAACGGCAAGAGCCTCGCAGGGCAATGCCGGTTGTACAACAAGCTGTTACAGTCCGGTGATCACTGCTCCACGAGGCCCTGCATGCATTTGTCCGTCAGTACTGAAACGCTCTGGATCGATACGCCCCACGGTCGGCTGTTTGCCAGTCGCTGGTTCCCGCAAGAGGGCGTGGGCACTGCGGCGAAACCGCCCATCGTGCTTTTCCATGATTCGCTGGGATGCGTGGCCCTGTGGCGCGACTTCCCCGAGCAACTGTGCCGCGCGACCGGGCACGAAGTGATTGCCTATGACCGCCTCGGTTTTGGCCAGTCCGATACGTATCCCGGCACGCTGCCTCTGCACTTCATCCGCGATGAAGCCGCAGGGTTTTTCGGGCATTTGAAGGCTGCGTTGGGGATCGAGGATTTCATTGCCTTCGGGCACAGCGTTGGCGGGGCGATGGCGGCGGTGTGCGCGTCCCTGTACGGGCAGCACTGCACGGCCCTGATCACGGTGTCGGCGCAGGCGTTCGTCGAGGATCGCACCCTGGAAGGCATTCGAGTCGCCAAGGAGCAGTTCGCACAGCCGGGGCAGATGGGCAGGCTGGAGAAGTATCACGGCGCGAAAGCGCCCTGGGTGTTGGCCGCCTGGACAGAGACCTGGCTATCCCCGGCGTTCAGCGACTGGACGATCGAAAACACGGTCGACGCCATCAACTGCCCGTCGCTGGCCATTCATGGTCAGTACGATGAATACGGTTCGGACCTGCATCCCAAGCGCATCGCCCGGCTATCGACTGGCACGGGCGAGTATCTGATCGTGGACGATTGTCATCATGTGCCGCACCGCGAGGCCCCGGACAGGGTGCTCGCGGCGGTCAGTGAGTTCCTTGGCGCAGCGGCTCGATAACAGTCTGTCTTTCCGCCGCATGAAATGGCAGGGGACCCCCAAACGCCAACCGCAGGCGCTCGATGGTCTGCTCGATCGAAGGCCCCTGAATGCTCGGGGGCTCAAGGCTCTCGCCGAATTCACGCCAGACGAACAGGGTCATTTCCGCGCCATCGGTCGATGTATGCGCATCGGCCCCCACGCCGAAATTCTTCAGCACGCGATAGCGCTCATCCTTGCAGAACAAGTCTTCGACCCAGCTGTAGACCGGAATGTAGTGAAAATGGATGGGGAAGCGCGGGTCGTGACCGAAACGGCTGATGTAGAGCCATTTGGGTTGCAGTTCCGCTTGCAGAATTTTCTGCACGCGGGCCAGCAGCGGGCCCATTTCGATCAGCGCTTCTTCCGGCAAGTCGGACAACGAGCGGACAGGGTAACGAGTCCCCAGCACCAGATAGCCGGGAAGCTTTGACGACATGTGATGATTGAGTATCCAGTGCTCGGTTTCATGGATGATGAATCGTGGCGCTATGTCCATGGGGTGTGTCCGTTGGTGGCTGATGCAGATCTTCGGGGATTCGGATTGGTCTGTCGATCAGTCTGCGTGTATCGATTCTAGATCCAGATCTGCGTCATGCGAATAGCTTTTATTCAAGCAGCTCAGGAGACGCTCTGGCCTAAGGTTTATAGCCAAGGCTCAGAGCGCCGCACATCAACCCTTGATGAACGCCAGCAGGTCCTGGTTGATCACCTCGGTATGCGTGGTGCACATGCCGTGGGGCAGGCCCGGGTAGGTTTTCAGGGTGCCGCGCTTGAGCAGTTTGATGGTCAGTTGCGCGGAATCGGCGATCGGCACGATCTGGTCGTCTTCACCGTGCAGGACCAGGGTCGGCACTTCGATGGTTTTCAGGTCATCGGTGAAGTCGGTTTCCGAGAAGGCCTTGATGCAGTCGTACTGCGCCTTGATCCCGCCGTTCATGCCCTGGCGCCACCAGTTGTCGATCACAGGCTGCGAGACTTTCGCGCCCGGACGGTTGAAACCGTAGAACGGACCGGTGGGGAAGTCGCGATAGAACTGCGCGCGGTTGTCGGCCACGGCTTTGCGCAAGCCGTCGAAAACGTCCATGGGCAGGCCGCCGGGGTTCTTCGCGGTGCGCAGCATGATCGGTGGCACGGCGCCGATCAGCACCGCCTTGGCCACGCGGCCACGGCCGTGACGGGCGACGTAACGCGCCACTTCACCGCCACCGGTGGAGTGACCGATATGGATGGCGTTGGTGATGTTCAGGTGCGCCATCAGCTCGGCGACGTCGGCGGCGTAGGTGTCCATTTCATTGCCGGTATCGGTCTGGGTCGAGCGGCCATGACCACGGCGATCGTGGGCGATGACACGGAAGCCCTTGCCGAGGAAGAACAGCATCTGCGCATCCCAGTCGTCGCTGGAAAGCGGCCAGCCGTGGTGGAACACGATTGGCTGTCCGCTGCCCCAGTCCTTGTAGAAAATCTGCGTGCCGTCCTTGACTGTGAAGGTGCCCGAGCCCTTGGTGTTGCCTTTGCCACCGGTGTTGCCGGTTGTGCTGGCGGCGGACGGGGCCTGATGCGCAGCAAGCGCCGGCACCGCCACGGCCAGGGCGGCGGCCATGGCACCGGTTGTAATCAGGCCACGACGGGAGGTTCCGCTGGTCTCATCAGTCATTTTTCAATACCCATTCGGTTCTGGAGGGAGCGCTCGCAAGGCTGGTGGCCTTGCATTCGGCGGCTGGGGAAAATTTATGGGTAAAGGAGGGGGCTGAATATCAGACATGGGTGTCTGGGGTTAACGCTTTGGTATAGACGCCTTGGGACGGGTTTTGCGGGATGATGCTCGCCGCTGGCAATTTGATTTATACCAATGTAGCGTGCGGCCGATAACCTGTGGGAGCGGGCTTGCTCGCGAATGCGGTGATTCAGTCGACAGA